>DASURJ010001145.1:0-11553 GCA_036280115.1 Gemmatimonadaceae bacterium | reverse complement strand
CGTTCGCACCGGGGTGGTGATGACCGACACCCTGTGCTCCCCGCGACGAGCCCACGCGCCGAACTCTCCGGTCACCGCGCCGTACGTCCGCTGCTCGGTCCGAACCCTTCCGCCCCCACCGCCGGCCCAGAGCCCGACACCGTCGCCGAGCCAGTGCGCGCGCCCAAATCCCAGCCAGCTCGACGAGGGCTGCAGATCGCTGGTGCCGAGCACGGTTCCCGTGCCGCCCAGCTCGAACCGGAGCCGTCGCAGCGGGACCGCATACGAGGCGGACCCGAGCGCTATCCCCGTCGATCGGCCGTCGGACGCACGCGTTGCCGCGCCGCTCGCGATGAACGAGACACGCTCGTTCCACCGGCTCCACAGTGCGGCAACGTTGACGCCGTCAGTGTCTGCGAAGTCGTCTCGCGTCAGGCGAATAGCGCCGACGTCGAAGGTCGTCTGCCGGGCCCATTGCGCGTTCGCCGCCCCCGCGATGCCAACGTGCGCGAGGACGGCGAACGACATGATGGTCCCGAGCGGTATGCGATGGAGCTGCAGGTGCCCGGTTCAATGTTAGCGAGGGCTTCGCCTACGGACGCTTCCCCCCGCGTGGGCCTCCGGTGCTCTGGAGGCCGTCCGCCGTTGCCGCTGATGCTGCTGACTGAGGAAGATTGGGGATGATCCCCTTCATTCGCAAATCCAGCGACTCATCCGGACGTCGTCCAGCAAGCACATCCTCGCGCACACGTTCCTCGAGCGCGATGAAGTTCTTCGGGACCGCCCCACGCTGAAGCAGTTCCACCACTTTCACCGTCGCCTGCTCCACCGTGGCCCCCCGGGCGATCAGCGACGTCAGGACGCCGAGCGGCACGGCAAGCGACCCGTCGCCTCCGGCCTTCCGCATCTCGCGCAGCACGTCCTCGGGTACGTTGTGCGCCAGCGCATCCGTTGCCGCGCGGAGCTCCTGGGTGGTCGGGTTCGGCGCGAGCGCGTCGCTCGCGACGTGAAGGCGCTGCGCCAGCGTTCGCACGGTCGCCTCGATGCGACTCACCGGCACCCGGCGAACCTGCCCCTCCCTGGCCTTCGCGTACAACAGATCGGCGGGAAGCCCCGCCGCGACGGTCTGCGCGACGATGGGCGCAATGGCGGAGTCGATGGCGGGTTCGAGCGCCGCTCGACTCGCCGGCACCTGTGCCCACGCGGTCGCGGAAAAACCCACGACGAAAGCCGCGAACGCGGCGAGCGCGGTTGCTCGAGCGATATGGACTCGCGGGCTCATCACGGCACCCCCACGAGCAGCACCGACTGCTCGGTCCCGTAGTCCGCGTCTCGTGTCTTCGGCGCACGCGGGTCGAGCGTCCAGATGGTGTCGTCGACGAGGAACGCGTACACGTGGCGACCTGGCGTGACCGGCACCAACGCGCTCCAGACACCGCTCGCTGAATCCCGCACGAGCGGGTGGGCCGTGCCGTCCCACGAGTTGAAGTCACCAACCACCGCAACGCGCCGCGCGCTGCGTGCGTCGAGCACGAACTGCACCTGCACCGGGGCCTCGTCGGCCTCACGGCTCGAAGCGCGAGCGACCGGCTGTACCAGTGTCGTCGTGCCCGCCCCCTCGGCCACCGACGCCGATTCACTGATGGCGGGCGCATCGGGCGACCGGCCATCGGTTTCGGGCACCACGCCACGGATCAGGAACCCCGCGAGCGTCGCGGCGAGCGCATAGCCGATCGCAGCGGGGAGCGACACCATGAAGCGCCGGCGGCCCCCGCCGGGCTCACGCGCACCGGGACGGCCCGCCCCGCCACCCACCACACGCAACGCGACGTCAGGGCTCGCCTGCATCTCGTCCGTGACCGTGGGAAAGTAGATCACATCATCGTCCTCGACGTCCGTGCTCGTACCGGACCGGCGTGCCGCATCCACGCGCGCAAGCACGCGGGCCGCCGCGTCCGCGGGAACCGCGGGTAGCGTCTTCAGCTCGCCGACGATGCGATCGATCACGTCGTCTCGGGTTTCATCACGCACGTTCCACCTCCGCGAGCCTCAGACGCAGGAATTCACACGCGCGCTTGACTCGCATCTTCAACGCCGATACGCCGGCGCCAGTAATTCGCCCCATTTCCTCGTACTCGAGTCCTTCTACATGACGCAGCAGGAAGGCTTCTCGCTGCGCGGCCGGTAATGCGGCCAGTGCTGTCTGAATCTCCTCACGCCAGACGATCGCGTCCACATCGGGCGCGGTCCCCTTGTCGTGAGGCAGGTCGCCGTACACGAGCACGCGCGACCGGCGCGCCTCGCGGCCCATCATGGTTCGACATCGGTTCGCGAGGATGCGGAACAGCCACGACTCGAACCGATCGAACTCATCGTAGCGGTGCAGCGCGCCGTGCACGCGCACGAACGTGTCCTGCACCGCTTCCTCCGCGTCCTGCGCGTTGCCGAGCATGTGCACGGCGAACCGCAGACAGCGGGCATAATAGAAATCGACCAGCGCGACGAAGGCGGTCCGATCGCCCCGCTTCGCCCGTTGGACGATCGACATGTCGATGGCGGTCATGCCGCGTCCGTTTCGACCACCGATTAGCGTAAGTGATGGCGGGCTGGCCGTCACCTTCGAGGCGTCCCGCCTATCACGAGCCGGCATCATAAGGGACCCACCGGGAACCCTCGGCGCCGGCCACGGCTGCCAAGGGGTTGAGTTTTCGAAAAGATAGCCGACCTCGGTTCAAGCGTTACCACGGTCTGGCCCTCGAGCGCTGAAAGTTCAATGACACCGCGCCAAACCCGGACTGCGCTCGTTTCGTCACACGAACGACGCCCGCGTCTCGCCGGCCGGGAGCCGCGAGCGCGATACGGCCTACTGCCATGCAACGTGTTGCCGCGCCACAACTTGATCAAACAGCTGCGCCCCGCGGTCCCCCCCGGCTCGTGCCTACGAGTCCGCTCGCATGGCCACGACCGACCCGGCGGCGCATCTTTCGCTTGCTTCAGCACCGGTCAGTACCCGATGGTCTGCATCGCCGCTCGAAGCCACGCTTGCCCCAGTTCGAGTGACTACCGCCGCCGCCAGCGCAACCGGCACGTTCGCCGAGTACGAGCGATACGATGGGCTCGGCCTCGCTGAGCTCGTTCGTCGCGGGGAAGTCTCGCCGCGCGAGCTCGTCGAGGCGGCTATCGAGCGCATCGAAGCACGGAACCCGGCGATCAATGCCGTCGTTCACCGCATGTACGACGAGGCGCTCGCCACAGCCGCGGGTCCCGTTGGCGACGGGCCGTTCGCCGGCGTGCCATTTCTGCTCAAGGACCTCGTCTCGTGGTACGCGGGCACCCCAGTGACGAGCGGCAGCCGGATCCTCTCGCGGTTCATCGCACCGCACGACACCGAGATCGTTCGGCGCTACCGGCGATCCGGGGTCATCGTGTTAGGCAAGACGAACACGCCGGAGTTCGGACTGACGCCGTTCACCGAGCCGGCACTGTTCGGGCCGACGCGCAACCCGTGGGACCTGTCGCGAACGCCGGGCGGATCGAGCGGTGGATCGGCGGCCGCGGTGGCATCGGGGATGGTGCCCATCGCGGGTGGCGGCGACGGCGGAGGGTCGATCCGGATTCCGGCATCGTGCTGCGGTCTCTTCGGCCTGAAACCCACTCGCGGTCGTAATCCGACCGGCCCCGTCGAGGGCGAGTTGTGGGACGGGGCAGTCCAGGAGCACGTGCTCACGCGCTCCGTGCGTGACAGCGCCGCGATGCTCGACGCGATCGCGGGAGAGGAGGCAGGCGCGCCCTACATGACGCCGTTGCCCGAGCGCCCGTTTCTCGCGGAGGTCGGCGCGGATCCGGGGCATCTGCGCATCGCGTTCACCGACCGGCCCCTGCTCGCCGACGTGATGCACGACGACTGCCGCGCGGCACTGGCGGACACCGTGGCGCTGCTCGAATCGTTAGGCCACACGCTCGTCGAGGCGTCGCCGCCGATCGATCGTGACGAGTTTCTGCACGCGTTCCTGCTGATGGTCTGCGGGCAGGCGGACGCCGACCTCGGTGATGCCGAGGCGATGACGGGCCACCGCGCGTCGCCGAGCAACGTCGAGATCTCGACGTGGGCGCTGGCCCTGCTCGGACGGTCGTACAGCGCTGCCGCGATGGCGCGCGCGCGTCGCGTGCTCGAGCGGGCGACGCGCGCGGTCGGACGGTGGTTCGCCGACCACGAGGTGGACGTGCTGCTCACGCCGACCCTAACGACGCCCCCGTTCGAGATCGGCGCCCTACAACCACCCGCGCACGAGATGGCCGCCATGCGCGCGCTCGGCCGGCTCCGGGCGGGTGGCGTGATGAAGCTCGCGGGCGCACTCGACAAGGCGGCGAAGCGCGTGTTCGACTGGATCGCGTGTCCGCCGGTGTTCAACATCACCGGCCAGCCGGCGATGTCGGTGCCGCTCGCGTGGAACGCCGCGGGACTTCCGATCGGGATGCACTTCGCGGGACGGTTCGCGGACGAGGCGACGCTCTTCCGCCTGGCGTCACAGCTCGAGGCCGCCCGCCCGTGGATGGACAGGCGGCCCGGCGGGGTGTGATATCAGCCATCAGCCATCAGCTATCAGCAAGGCACACGGGCACACCGCTTTGCAGCCGCGTAAGGCTCAGCTGACCGGCGGACGTCGTCGCCAAGGGATCCGGATCGGGCGGATGAGACGGATCCCGGGCGATCGCTGCGCGCGGGGAGAGTTGGACGCCACCCTCCGCGCTTCGCCGTCCGCGCTTCGCCGTTCGCACTTCGCCGTCCGCGCTTCGCCGTCCGCGGTTCGCCCGTCCCCCGTCCTCGGAGCTAATCGACGCGCCGATAGATCGACGCCAGCCGTGACGACGTCGGCGGCGCGAGCGCGAGCCGGTCCGGCAGGCGCTCGCCGGTGAGGTGCGGACCGGGCATGCAGTCCGCGTTAGGTGGGCATTCGTACGTGATCTCGATTCGCGTGCCGCCCACCACGTACGTGAACCGGAATGCGTGGGACTCGATCCGACCCTCCGGCGTCGCGGGATCGACGTTCCGGAGCGTCGTCGTCATGCGTCCCTGGCCGCCGCGCAGGAGGAGCGCCTCGGCGCCGACGATCGTACTCGATACGCCGTCGCCCTGGAACACCAAGGCCGGAAGCCGCACGCCCTCGAACTGCTCCATCCGGTACAGCTCCACCGGATCGAGGCCGCTCGCATCACTGCACGCCTGCGCCGCGAGCGCGAGCGCGGCCCCGATGCCTCCACGAACCATGCGTCCAACCACGACCAACCTCCGTCAACATCGTGGGGAACTCTATCGCATCACGCCGATATTCGTGAGCCGACGTGCCCGTTTCTGCGGCGGATGGGGCGGATCGGTCGGATCGGTCCCGGCCGGGGGAGAATCGCCCCGCACGGATCTGGCCCCACACGGACCCGAAGGAGAGGGGGAACAGCCGCCCGGGACGCCCCGTCCCCGGAGCCTGCTACGCTGCCTTTCTCGCCTCGGCGGCCGCGACCTTTTCGACCTCGCGCATCACGCGCACCGTGTTCCCGCTCCAGATCTTCGCGATCTGCTCTTCGGTGTACCCCCGCCGCACGAGCTCGAGCGTGACGTTGAACGTCTCGCGCGCATCGCTCCACCCCTCCACGCCGCCACCGCCGTCGAAATCCGAGCTGATGCCGACGTGATCGATGCCGATGAGCTTCACGGCGTAGTCGATGTGGTCGACGAAGTCCTTGACCGTCGCGCGCGGAGGCGGCGGAAACTGGCTGTCCACCGCGGCCATGCGGCGCTGGTATTCGGCGCGTCTCTCGGGGGTGAGTGACTGGAACCCGCCGCGACCGCCTCCGCCTCCGCCACCCCCGCCGGCAGCGGGCAGTCCGAACTCCGTCCGCAGTGCCGCGATCGCCCGCTGGCGCTCCGGTGACGGCGGGGGCGGCGTCTTCACGTAGCTCGAGAACGCGACCATCTGGACGACGCCGCCGTTCTTCTTGAGCGCGAGCAGCTGTTCGTCATCGAGGTTGCGGCTGTGGTTGCAGAGCGCCCGCACGGCGGAGTGCGACGCGATGATCGGCGCCTTCGTGAGGGCGAGCGTCTGCATCATCGACTGCTTGGACGGATGCGAGACGTCGATCATGATCCCGAGCCGGTTCATCTCGGCCACGGCCTGCCTGCCTAACGCCGACAGTCCGTTGTGCATCCACCCGTCACGCTCGCCCGTGTTGGAGTCCGAGAACTGGCTGTGGCCGTTATGGGACAGCGACATGTACCGCGCGCCCTGGTCGTAGAACTTCTTGATGTTCGTGATGTCGGTGCCGACCCCGTACGCGTTCTCGACCCCCATGAGGGCGACCTTCTTCCCTTTCGCGGCGATCTTCGCCACGTCATCGGCGCGGTACGCGATCTCGATCTTGTCGGGCGCGAGCTCCTTCGCGAGCCGGTGCACGGCCGCGAACTTCTCCATGTCGACCTCGTACGCGCGCTGATATCCCTCGGGCGTGAGTGGCCCCTGGCCGACGTAGATGCTGAAGAACGCCGCGTCGAGTCCTCCCTCGAACATCTTCGGCAGGTTCACCTGCGTGTTCAGGGTGTCCGTGTAGTTCGGGCGCGCGGCCGTGAAGTTCGACGGATTGATGTCGACGTGCGTGTCGAGCGTGATGACGCGGTCGTGGATGGCACGCGCGCGCGCGATGAGCGCGGCGTCTGTCCCGCCCTGGGCGCCGGCGGCGTTCCACGCCAGCGTTACCGCCGCGACGGCCGCCGTGGCCAGGGATCTCAGGCCTGCCTGCTGCATGATTCGTCCTCGTGGGTGTCGGTGAATCACTCGCTGTCCTTACGCGCGCCATCCACGGCGTGCTGTGCTGCCTCGACGAGCTCGGTACCGAGCGCGGCGGCACTGCCGGGCCATTTCCGAGCGAGCCGTCGCCATACCGCACGCGTGACGAGCCAGGCGCCGCCTCCGCCCCAGCCGATCGACGCCAGCACTGCCGCGGTGACAGCCAGACCGCCCCAAGGCTGCGCCGCAGCCACGAGCGACGACCCGATCGCCATGGCGCCAACCAGGCCGGCCATGGAGCCACCCGTCACGGCCAGCGCGGCCGACTCGGAACGCGTCAGCGCAACGGTGATCTTCGTCCGTCCATCACGCGGGGTGATGGAGACAATCGTCGAGTCCACCTGGCCCTTCCCGCGCCATTCGACGGAATCGAGCGCCTCGGTCACGGTTCCCTGGATACCCGTCTCGCGCCGTGCGAGGTCCACCAGATCGCCGATCGTGCCGCGCGAAACCTCGCCGTCAATCCAACGCTCGAAGCGAAAGACCGTTGGCACACCGAGCGCGCCCGATGTCGGCGGAGGCGCCGTCGCCACTTCGGCCGCAGCGGTCGCCACATGCGACGGCGCGATGCCGACCTCGGACGCGATCTGCTGAATCTCCTCGAGCGAGAAACGCCCGTCGGGCTCGGTGACGAGCCCTTCCTGACGCTGCGCGGCTCGTTTGAGGATCTCGACGAGCTGTTCCTCGGTGTAGCGTTCGGTGGAGCGCGACGGGACCAACCTCCGGGCCGGGGTCGAAGGCGGAGGGGCGCGCACGAGTCCGGCGCCTAACGCGCGCGCGCGGCGTCCACGGCATCCGCCACGGCCATGCACTGTGGACCGTGCTCCCCGCAGTACCACCCGTGCCGGTCGCGATACACCTGATGGACCCGCGCCGCGTCGCCGTAGCGGACGAGGTAGAGCGCCGCGACACGTGTGCTCGGGCCGATCACGGCTCGCGGATCGAGCGACTCGATCTCACGCGGAATCGGAAACATGTCGAGTTGCACAGCCTTCTCGATCAACGATCCGGTGCTCCGGCTGACGGGATGAGCGATCGGCCTCGCCACGGCGGGCCAGCGTCTTCGACGCCCGCGACAAGGTAGGGACTGCGCGACGCCCCCTCAAGCGTGAATCTCTCGTGTGAACCGCTGCGTGGCTATCATTGGATGCGCGGGTCCCGCCGCCGCGCGCGTCACTGATCATCACCGGAGTCGAACCGATGCCAGAGACCGAGGGCGTTCTTCACTGGACCGACGTGCTGCTTCGACTGCTGGCGGCGACGCTCGCCGGTGCAGTGATCGGGTTCAATCGTGAGATCACGCAGAAGCCGGCAGGGCTCCGCACCCATGCGCTCGTGTCACTCGGGTCGGCGCTCGTCGTGGTCACGGCCGTGCTGCTCGGACCGAGCGACGGGCGCGTTCACCCCGACGCGACGGCGCGCGTGATCCAGGGAATCGTTGCCGGCATCGGGTTCATCGGCGGCGGGGTCATTCTCCACGCCGAGGGACGCCACGTCCTCGGCCTCACGACCGCCGCGACCATCTGGGTCGCTGCCGCGCTCGGCGTGACTTGCGGCGTCGGTCACTGGGCAATCGCGGGAACAGCCGTCGGGATCACGCTGTTCGTGCTCGTCGTCGGGCAGTGGGTCGAGAAGTGGATCGGAACGTTTCGGCAGCCGCCCGACACGTCCAATGCGGAGCCGCCCCCGGACGGACAGCGAGGGGCGCCCACGTGAGGCAGCGCTTCCTCACATGGGCGCTGCTCGTCGTCATCGTATTCGTCGCCGCGAACCATCTGCTGTGGCGCGGCCGCGGCGTCGCCATGTGGGACGCGTCGAATCAGGCCTTCCCGTACTTCGTGCTCGTGGCCGATCACGCACGGGCCGGCCAGCTCGTGCAGTGGGATCCGTGGACCGAAGCAGGATTGCCGATTGGCGGAGAACCGCAGGCCGGCGCGTACTCGCCGCTCGTGGTGGCACTCGGACTGCTGGGAGGCGGGAACTCGACGACGTTCCTTGCATACTGGTTGCTCTCGTGGCTCGTGGGCGGCATCGGCGTGCTGGCACTCGGGCGGCATCTCGGGGCGCCGCCGTGGGGTGCGTGCGCCGTCGCGCTCGGGTTTCTGTTCTGCGGCGTGTACACCGGGAACGCCCAGCATATCTCGTGGGTCGTCGGGCTCTCGTTCATACCACTCGTCCTCTGGCGGCTCGACGTTGCGCTTCTCACGCGTTCCGCACGCGCTGCCGTGCAGGCCGGCGCGCTGTGGGGACTCGGCGCACTGGCGGCGCATCCGTCCATCATCATTCTGTGCGGTGCCTACACGGCGCTGTGGACGCTCGGCCGGGTTCTTTTCGGCGGGGCCCGGGGTGATGCGGCGGGGTCACCTAACGCGAGCGACGACGCGGCGGCGGAATCAGTCGGTGCGGCCGCGGTGGCCCGACCGCCATCTGCCCGTTTCGCGCTCCGCGCGCTCGGTCTCCTGTGTGCAGTCGGCGTGGTCGTCCTCGCTCCGACGTACGCGTCGACACTGCGCGATGGGACCGGGGTCCACTCGCGGTCCGGACCGCTGGCGAAGAGCGACGCGGTCACCAACGAATTTCCGCCCGGTGGGCTCGTCACGATCGCGAGCGCTTACCCATCGCGGGTGAAGTTCTACCTGCCGGATGAGCTCTGGCCGCAGTCGGACGTCTCGATGGTCAGTGTCTACGCCGGGGTGCTCGTGCCAGTCCTCGCGCTCTTCGCCCTCGTTGCGCCAGTGCGCGACCGATGGCGGTGGTGGGTCGCTGGACTCGCTACCCTGAGCCTGGCGTGCGCGATGGGTACCTCCCTCCCGCTCCATGGGTGGCTGTACGACTGGGTCTACCCCATTCGGTTCTTCCGCCATTCGGCGGTCTTCCGGCTCTTCTACGTCATCTCGGTCGTCGTGCTTGCGCTTCTCGGGACGCGAGAGCTCGCGGTCGCTCTCGCGCGCGGGGAGCGCCGACGACGGCGTCAGTTTGCCGCGGTGGCGTTCGGAAGCGCGTTCGCCGCCGCGATCGCCTACGCCTTTTTCCTGGTCGGGATCCGCGACCTCCCGTCCAACAGGCTCGCGCCGGCTTTCATCGCGGCGTGGCTGGGCCCCGTGGCCCTGGGGGTACTCCTCCTCGGGAACCGTCTCCCCTCGCGCGTCGCCGCCACCGGACTCGTGCTCGTGGCCGTTGGCGATGCGCTGGCGACGAGCGTTCTGACGCAACGGACGATCGTCGACACGGAGGGCGTCGCCAAGTGGCGTGAGCTCGACCGCCGGCATGAGACCTCGCTGGACCTCGCCCCGCTCGCGCTGGAGCGCGTCGTCGCCTCGTGCGAAGACTGGGATCCCACGCAGTGGTGTGAGGTCAACGACCAGATGATCACGAAGACCCCGGTGCAGCACGCATACTCGGCATTCAAGAACCGCATCTACACCCTGTTCCTTCACGACTCCACGCTCGCGGGCGCCGCGCGCGGTCGTGACCGGCTCTGGTTTTCAGCCGCGGTCACCGAGATACCGCGCAGCGACTCGACTGCCGCCGCGTACGTGCGGATGGCTCGCGAGGTCGGGGCGCTCGTGCCCGTCGTGCATCGCCGCGACGAGATGCTGGCGCCGCCGGCGTCCGGCGCGAGTGACCCGGGCGCGCGCGCGGCGGTGGCGGCGCGATTGCGCGCCCTTCCCGCGGCGCGCCGCGTGTCGGCGACCGTGCTCGATTACCGGCCGAACGACCTCGCGCTCGCGGTCACGGCACCCGAGGACGGGTGGCTGTTCGTGACCGATCGGTGGGGGCCCGCCTGGCGTGCCACCGTCAACGGCAAACGCGTCGAGCTCATGGGTGGCGCGTTCCTGTATCGGGCGGTGCCCGTGTCGGCGGGTGCGAACACCGTCCGCTTCACGTACCGCGCGGCGGGATTCCCGTTTCTCGTCATCGCGAGCGGGGGGACGCTGGGGCTGGTGCTGCTCGCGAGCGTGGGGCGGCGGCCGGTACGCCCGGACGCGGGCGTCCTGCGTGTCAGTGCGGCCTGACCGGACGATCGTCCGGCGGCGCGAAGTGGCTGAGAAACGTTCGCTCGGCCGGCGTTAGGCTCTCGATCCCCTTCGCGTTGATCTTGTCGAGAATGCGGTCGACCTCGGCACGGTTGACCTCGTGAATCGACTTCGTGTCGATGTTGCGCCAGTTCCCGACTTCGACCTTCTTCACTGGCTTCTCGATCTTCGCCTTCCACTGCCGCGACGGCGAGCGCCGCTCCATCCAGATCAGATAGAGCCACGCGCCCAGGAAGCCGCCAAGGTGTGCAAAGTGTGCGACGCCCCCGCCGCCGCCGACGAACCCACCGTAAAGCGCGAACGCCGTGGCGATGAGCACCAGCAGCCACGCCTCGACCGGGAGAACGCCCCAGATGTAGATCCGCTCCCGCGGCCAATACTTCGCGAACGCCAGCTGGACGCCGAACACCGCGCCAGACGCCCCGACGATGTAGCCGCCCTGATTGAACACGATCGAGAGCAGCGCCCCGACGATCCCGCTGAAGAGGTAAAGGCGAATGAAGTGCGCGCCTCCCAGTCGCTCCTCGACACGCGGCCCGAAGAAGAACAGGACGATCATGTTGAAGAGGATATGCGTGAACGACGCCGTACTGTGCGTGAACATGTACGTCAGGATCGTCCACGGTCGGATGATCGCGTACGGCGGGTAGAACGCGAGCAGCTGCGTGAGTCCGGGGACGGTCAGCTGCAGGAAGAACACG
>DASURJ010001144.1:0-5375 GCA_036280115.1 Gemmatimonadaceae bacterium | reverse complement strand
CGACCACCGCCGTGCCAACTCGCACGGCGCAATCCCGAGCGACTGCATGGCCCTGACGAATCGCGCGTCCGCCCAGAGCGGGTCGAGCATGGGATTGCAGCCGAACCCGGTGGTCGTGTTCCACCACGAGCGCTGGCCCGCTCGAGTCGTCAGTAATCGCACGAGCGGCTCGGGGTCGCCGAAAACGAGCTCGGCGAACGCGGGTTCGGTTCCCCCGGACGCGTCGACGCCGGGGCGGTTGAGATTCGCGCGCAGTCGCTCGGCGTCGGCCCACCGGCCGGCGGCAGCATACGCGAAGATGAGGTAGGCCCTCTGTCCGGGGAGGTTCGGCTGCACCTGGAGTCCGCGCTCGAGCGTGCGTACCGCACTGTCGGGCCGCCCGCCGAATGCCTGCGCGAAACCCAGTGTTGCGATCGCGATCGGGAAGTTGGGGTCGATCGCCAGGACGCGCCGCGCTGCCGCCTCGCCTTCGGGGAACCGTCGCGCGAACACGAGCGCGGCAGCAAGCGCACTCCCCGCCGACTTGGCAAAGGGATCGAGTTGCACCGCGCGCTGCAGTTCGACGATTCCTTCGTCGGTACGCCCGCTGGCCATGAGGAAAAACCCCAGAACGTGGCGCGCCGAGGCGTTCGACGGTTCAATGGTGACCGCGGCGCGGTAGCGGGCTTCGGCTTCCGCGATCCGCAGTCGCCGATCGAATGCCAGGCCCATGGCGAGCTGTCCGTCGGCGAACGTCGAATCGAGGGCGACGGCGCGCTCGGCGCTCGCAGACGTCAGTGGTCCTAACGAGTCGACCGATCCCACCGCGTACGCTCCGAGGGTGGCATACGCCAGTGCGAGTCCGGCGTGAGCGCGGGCGAACCTCGGGTCCTTCGCAATGGCCTGGCGGAACGCCTCGATCGACCGAACGACGTTGGCCTCGCCGCGCTCGAGCCAGTAGTACCGGCCTTTCAGATAAAGGTCGTACGCCTCGGCGTCCGCGGTCCCGCGGGCGACCCCACTCGACGCGGCACCCGCTGGTCGGACCCCGAGCGCCGGCGCGATCGCCCCAACGATCGCGCGCGTGAGCTCATCCTGTACGGCGAAGACGTCGCCCGAGCGGCTCTCGAGCACGCTGTCCCAGACCACCTTGCCGCTGGCGGTGCTCACGAGTTGTGTCGTCACCCGCAGCCGATCGCCCGCTCGCCGGACGGTCCCACTCACAAAGGCAGCGACGTCGAGTATTCGGCCGACCTCCTCGGCCGGTGCCGCTTTACCCTTGAACGTGTAGCTCGACGTGCGTCCGGCGAGGTGGAGACCCGGCAGGCGTGCGAGCGCGTGCGCCAGCTCGTCCGTCATGCCGTCGCTGAAATAATCGTCGCTCGCAACGCCGCTCGTGTTCTCGAACGGCAACACCGCCAGCGTGCGAATCGCCTGAGGATCGGATGGGGCGGCGGCGCTTCCGCCCATTGCCGGCGCGGACCCGGCGCTCGAGGCGCCATCGTTGCCCCAGAGCGCATAACCCGCCACACCGGCGGCGAGGAGCAATGCAAGAGCGGCGGCGACCGCGCCCCAACGCCTTCCCATCGCCGGCGCCTCGCGGGTCTCGAGTGGGCGCGCGATGGGTGACGACACGGCCGCGTCCAGCGCACGGAGCACGTCGTCGGCGCTCTGCGGGCGCGCGTCGGGGTCCTTCGCGAGGAGTTGCATTACGAGCGCCGCGAGTGCGGGGGGCGTGTCAGGGCGACGCGCGCTCACGGGAATCGGCGGTTCCGTCAGATGCGCCGCGACAAGCGCCTGCGGCGTCCGACCCCCGAAGGGGTGCGCGCCCGCGAGCGCCTCGTAGGCCACGACGCCTAACGCGTACAGGTCGGCGCGATGATCGGTGGACGCGTCGCCCACCGCCTGTTCTGGCGCCATGTACGCAGGGGTTCCCAGCGCGACGCCGGCGGACGTGAGCCCCGCGCCGGAGGTCGCGTCGCCGTGCGTGGCGTTCGCGATCGCTTTCGCGATCCCGAAGTCGGCCACCACGGCGTGCCCACCCGACAGCAGTACGTTCTCCGGTTTGAGATCCCGATGGACGACGCCACGACCGTGCGCGTACGCCAGGGCATCGGCGAGCTCGCGGATGATGCGGACGGCGTCCGCGAGCGGGAGTGCGCGTTCGCGCGCGAGCCGCGCGCGCAACGTCTCGCCCTCGACATACGGCATCACGTAGTAGAGCAGCCCGTCCACTTCACCGGAGTCATGAACCCCGAGCACATGCGGGTGCGTCAGGCGGGCAGTGATTCGGATCTCATGGAGAAAACGCTCGGCCCCCGCGGGAGCGACTACGTCCCGCCCGAGCACCTTCACCGCCACCGCACGATCGTGCCGGAGATCGCGGGCGAGGTAGACGATGGCCATGCCACCGCGGCCGAGCTCCCGCTCGACCGTGTAGCGACCCGCCAAAGCCTCCTGCAGCGTGACCACCATGGCGGCGTGCCGTGCCTCGACGTCCGCGGCGTCGCGTGCGGCGAGGTCCGCAAGCATGGGCGCGGCGAACGCGGCCGCCGACCCGGCGAGAGGATCGTTAGGCGCCAGAGCCTGGTCGCAGGCCGCGAGGAGCCGCGACGCACTCTCGTAGATCCCGGCGTCCGACCCGCACGACTGCGCCAGGTACGCGTCGCGCTCCGAACGCGGCAGGTCGAGCGCGGCGTCCACCAGTCGCTGAATGACCCGCCATCGCTCGACCGTGGATGACTCCCGACCGGGCGTCGCCGCCACGCGGTCGCGCGCGCCGTCACCAGGACCGTCAGCGGTCGTCATCGCGCAACGTCGCGTGGAGCCACCCGCGTGCCTTGACCCAGTCCCGTTCGACCGTTCGGGCCGTGACGCCAAGTGCCTCCGCGGTCTCCGCCTCGGTGAGCCCACCGAAGAACCGACACTCGACGACGTGCGCCTGTCGAGCATCCAGGCAGCTGAGTCGCTCGAGCGCCTCGTCGAGCGCGATCAGGACAAGCGCGCGCTCCGCGGCGACAAGACTTCCGGCGTCGGACGAGTCGAGTGACTCGAGGGAGTCGATCGAGAGCCGCCGTGGCGCGCCGCCGCGTCGCGCCGCGCGATGCCGGCGCGCGTGATCAACGAGCACGCGTCGCATCACGTGCGCAGCCACGGCGAAGAACTGCACGCGATCCACCCATTGCGCACGGGTCTGATCGACGAGCCGGAGGTACGCCTCGTGGACCAGCGCAGTCGTCGAGAGCGTATGGCCGGACGGCTCCAGGCCAAGCTGCCGGTGCGCGATGCGCGACAGGTCGGCGTACACGAGGGGGACGAGGCGGTCGAGCGCACCCGGCACTCCCTCTCGCCACTCGGCGAGCGCATCCGTGATGGCGTTCGGCGTGGCCGCCTCCATGCCCTTCTCCGCTCCGATGATGACCGGCGACGCTCGTCAGGGCGATGACAAACGAGGATGTCGGAATCCGCTCCGGTTCCGCGCGTGTGCCCGGGCAGCCCCCCGACTCGGTGGTCGAACCTACTTCCGGGCTTCGGGGCCGGCAATGCACCCGCGATGGCGCCGTCCGGCGTGTCCAACCCGTTCCGGAGACTCACGATGCATCACCTCGCCCGAGCTACCGCTGCCCTCACGTTCTCCCTCGCCGCATGTGCCGACGACGTACCAACCCATCTCTCGCGACCCACCGCAACCCCGGCGCGCCTTGGCGAGGTGTTCCCCGACGTCATCCCCCTGCCCACCGGCTTCTCCCCGGAAGGAATCGCGTTCGGCCGCGGGACTACCTTCTTCGTCGGCTCGATCTACTCCGGCGCCATTTTCCGTGGCGACGCCCGCACCGGAACCGGTGCGCTGCTCGCTCCCGGCGTGTCGGGTCGTGAGCATGCTGGAATCACGTACGATCGTGGCCGCGACCGACTCATCGTTGCCGGTGGCATGACCGGCAAGGCCTACATCTACGACGCGTCGACCGGCGCGACGCTCGCCGTCTACGAATTGAGCGACCCGGCGGCCGGCCCAACTCTCGTCAACGACGTCGCGCTCACGAGCGACGCCGCGTATTTCACCGACTCCTTTCGCCCGGCGATCTACCGCCTGCCCTTGCCGCCGAACGGCGCCCTCCCCGCGCTCGGTTCGGCGCAGACCATCCCCCTCACGGGCACCTACGAATTCGATCCTGCCGCCCTCGTCGCGGGCAACGCCAACGGGATCGTCGTGACGCCCGACCAGAAGCACCTCATTCTCGTGAACACCACGACCGGGAAGCTCTCGCGTGTCGACGCCCGGACGGGCCGGGCCCATGAAATCGACCTCGCCGGTGGTTCGGCCGAGGGCGGTGACGGGATACTGTTCATCGGGCACACGCTGTACGTAGTGCAGGGTCACCTCGACCGAGTTGCGGTGATCCGTCTGAGCCCTCGATACACGAGCGGGGTGATCGAGCGCGTGATATCGAGTGCACAGTTCCGGTTCCCCTCGACGGCCGCCGTGTTCGGCAACTCGCTGTACGTGGTGAATGCGCGGTTCGACGCGGCTGGCTATCCGGACGTGTCGTTCGACGTCGTTCGCGTACCGTGGTGAGCGCGCGGCACCACGACCAACCCCCGGCGCCGACCACTTTCTCCTTGACAGGTTAGGAGAAGCGACGATACGCTTCTCCTAAGCACGATAGGAGAACGCCGGACCGCGCACCACCCGCCGGAGGTGTCATGCTCTCGCTGATCTCGGGCCTCGCCGCCCGTGCGCGTTCGCTCGCGCGCGGTATCCACCGTAGCTCGAGCGTGGACCTCGAGATGGCCGAGGAATTCCGCCACCACATGGAGCTCCGCGCGAACGACCTCGTACGCGCCGGGCTCGCTCCGGCCGACGCCGCCCGGCAGGCGCGTCTCGAGTTCGGCAGTACCGAGCAGTACAGGGAGAAAGGACGTCAGTCGCGAGGCCTCCGTCGCTTCGACGACCTCCGCGCCTCGTGGCTGGACTTCAAGCTCGGGTTCCGGATGCTCGTCAAGTATCCCGGGCTGACGATCGTCGGCGGGCTCGCCATGGCGTTCGCCATCGCCATCGGCGCGGGAACGTTCGAGCTCGTGAGCGAAGGCACGGGGAGCACGCTCCCGCTCCCTGGAGGCGATCGGATCGTGGGTCTTCAGCTCAGGGACGTTGCCGCGAGCCGGGCGGAACGCCGCATTGCGCACGACTTCGTTCTGTGGCGCGAGCAGCTTCGGTCGGTACGCGACCTCGGCGCATACCGCGACGTGGAGCGTAACCTCATGACCGGCGCCGGCCCCGGCGAGCCCGTGCGCCTGGCCGAGATCAGCGCGTCGGCGTTCCGGATCGCGCAGGTACCGCCGTTGCTCGGACGGACGCTCGTCGAGGCGGACGAGCACCCCGCGGCCGCACCGGT
>DASURJ010001143.1:0-8610 GCA_036280115.1 Gemmatimonadaceae bacterium | reverse complement strand
CACTTCGCCTTCGGTCTTTCCGCGTTAATGCCCATGCATCCCCTTGACTCCTTTCGCGATCATCACGTGATGCGCCGCGTGATGGGCCCCCTGCGTGAGAAGGCCGGCGAAGCCTAACGCGCGAATCTTCGCGACCGTCTTCGCGTCGTTGGGGTCGGCCGCCCGGACGGTGAGCCGAACGCCACCGGGAATGTCCTCCACCGTGGTGCGGTAGATCCGCAGGCTGTCGAGCTGGGGCGCATGCGCGCGCAGCATCTGCCGGATCGACTCGGCGACACGGCCCTCGCCCGTGACGTCCATGCGCGCGCCGCCTGCGATGTCCGTCTGCCTGGCGGTTGCGTACAGGGTTACGTCGTTCATGGCCTGGAGATGGCGCCGGAGTGCGCCGATGTCGACCTTCGTCCAGTCAGTGGTGGAGTCGGCCTCGAGCTGGGCGACTACGGCAGCGATGGCGGCGAACGCATCCTGCCCGGCGGGTGCCGGGGCAGGGACGGCGCTCATCATGGCGGCGTGCCGGGAGTGATCCATGCCGCTCTGCGCGTACAGGCAACGCGTCGAGAGCGCCGAAGCGGCAAACACGAGAGATGACAGGAAAAGCGTACGCATGGTGGGAGTCGGGAATCGGGAATCGGGATCGGGAACGACTGGTACGGGGCCACCGTACCGGCATCTCGGTCGTTCTTAGAGTAGACCATTGCGGGGCGTCGCGGAGAGACTTTAGTCACATGACCATTCGTGCTGGCGCCGCCGACGCACGCGTGTAGCATCGTCGGCGTCATGATAAAGCGTGAGCGCCTCCGGGACATCCTTTTCTTTGCCGCGTTCCCCGACCCGGCCCTGCAGGTCATCGCCGACCGCGGTGTCGAGCGCCGATTCGCGCCAGGAGACACGTTGTTTCGCGCCGGGGACGCCGCGAGCGGTCTCATGGTCGTCCTCGAGGGGCGGGTGCGCGTCGTCCGTCACGCGGGAAGCCGGGCCCAGGTCGTTCACGTCGAAGTGGCGGGAGGAACGCTCGGCGAAGTCCCGCTGTTCGCCGGTGGCGGCTATCCGGCAACAGCCATCGCCATGGAACCAACGGTCTGTGTGGTGATCGCGCGCGAGTCCCTCACTGCCGCGATCCGCTCGAGCCCGGACGTCGCGCTCGTGCTGCTCGAGCGCATGGCGCGCCGCGTGCGCGAGCTCGTTGGGCGGGTCGACCGCCTGTCGCTACGTCCCGTCTCCACGCGCCTCGCGGAGCACCTCCTGACGCGCACGAGTACTCGGGGCCCAACCGTTATCGCCCTCGGCATGACCCAGCAGCAGCTCGCGGAGGAGCTCGGGACGGTTCGCGAAGTCATCGTACGTGAGCTGCACGCGCTGCGCAGCGGCGGCGTGATTCGCGCGCTCGGCGGTGGCCGGTACGAGGTGCTCGATCCCGTCGCGCTCGAGGCGCGCGCGGCCGCGGACGACTGACTCAGAACCGGACGTTCCACACCAGGCCCACGTCGCGCTCGCTCGCGACGGGGGTGGGCACGGCGCCGATGAAGATCCGATCGAGCTTGCTGTTCGGGCGGTTGTGGTGGTAGCGCACCGTGGCCCATCCGCTCACGGCGCCTAACGCCGAGCCCATCACGATATCGCTCGCCCAGTGCTTGTCGCCGTACATCCGCGCGAGCCCCGGCAGGGCGGCGAGGGAATACGCGACTGGCCCGATGACGTACGCCCATCCCCGTGAGTGTCGCGCCGTCTCGGCCGTGAGCGCACTCGCGGTCGCGAACGCCGCCGCGGCGTGAATGGAAGGGTACGCGCGGTAGCGGAGCTCCGCGAAGCCTTTCCCCGGCTTGTAGTCGTACGCGTTCGAGTCCGCCGTCACGAACGGGCGTGAACGCCCCAGGATCCCGCGCGCGAGCGTCGCCGTCGCGCTCGCGATGAAAATCGATTCCGTCGTGTGCCACGCGATGTCGGTCGTGGTGCGTGGCGCGTCCGCGAGCCGGGCGATGCCGTACGTCACCAGCCCCGCAGCGAAGAGACTCTTCTCGTTGAAGAACTCGGCGACCTCGGCGACGTCGTGATACCGGTCGTTGTCCTGGTATCGATCGGTCTGCAGTCGCTGCGCAATGCGCTCGTCGGAGCCCATGACCAGGATCGACCCGACGAGCCCCGCGCCGAGGACGCCAGCGTCGAGCCAGGTGATCGGCGGCGGGGGGCGGTGGGCGCGCGTCGAGTCAGCGGCCTGCGCGTTCACGCGATCAGGGCCGGTTGCGGCGACCAGGGTCAGGGCGAAAGCGACAAACCGTCGCACGAGCTACCTCGTTCGTGGGATCGACGGCCGATACATAGCAGCGACCGTGCCGGCCTGATCCGAGAGCCATTGCTGGGCGCCACGGAGTTTCCGGTGTACGCGTTCGGCACATAGATTCGGCGCGTGGTCGCGCGGATTCGGTGGTCCTGTCTGCTCGTTTGCGTCGTCGCCGCGAGTCTCGGCGCGTCGGCTCGTGGCGGTGCGCCGTCGCCCTCGCTCGCCTTCGGCGGGCGGATCTTTGCGGTCGACGGGGGCCCGCTCGACCGCATTCGTGTCGTCGCCACCGATGGCCGCGGGACCTACGAGGCGATCGTGGATACGTCCGGTGTGTTTGTCGGGGCCTTCCCCCGAACGCCCGAGGGACGCGTCACGCTCCGCATCTTCTCGGACTCCGCCGCGCGCTACCACCCGAGCGTCGTGACCCTCGGCCCCGGGGTGCCCGACCGGCCGGTGCGGATCGTTCTCATCCCCACGTACTGGCGTATTACAGGCGGGCCCTTCGACGGTCGCCAGGTTCGCATCGATCCGTTGCAGGCCGTCAGTCGGGTGGGCGGCGTCGCGGGATACTGGCGCGTGACGAGACGCGGCGGGCGATCGGGACGTCCCGTGTCGTGGGTAGCGGACAGCTTCCCGGTGCGCGTCGCGTTTCGACGCGAGCCTCACGATCCGGCGATTTCTGCCCGCGATTCCGCGGAGTTCTGGACGCTGGCGGAGGAGCTCGAGCGCAATCTGGGACGCACTCTGTTTCGCCCGTCGTCCCCCCGCGAGATCGAGCGCGGCGCCGATGGCATCTTCGTCGCCATCGATCACGGAATGTCGGCGGCGGGCCGCACGTTCATCACGTACGACGAGAGCGGTCGAATCTTCGAGGCGCTCGTGAGCGTGAGTCGGCGCGAGTTTCTCGGTGACACGCGCGTTGCGATGCACGAGCTGCTGCACGCCATCGGGTTCGGCCATGCCGGCGCGTGGGCGTCGGTGATGGGCCCGTCCACTCGAGGTATCTCGCGACCCACGGCGGACGACGTGGCGTACGCACAGCTCTACTACGCGATCTCGGCGCTTCAGCGGGAGCGCGACGTGCCGTACGGAATTCTCGAGGCAGGGCGCGACTTCCGGTTCTGACGGTCGCTGGCGCGCCGAACGCTCAGGCCCCGGGGACGCGGCCGACAGTCACCTCGCGAAGCTCGGCGAGCAGCTGATCCGCGATCGCGGCCCGGTCCGCGTCGAGCGCCGGTCGCGCGCTGCGGAGCACCGCTTCGGCGGCCCGGAAGCTGCGCGCCGCCCAGGTGGCGTCGCCGTCCGCCTGTGCGCGCAACCCGTCGAGGTGAAGCAGGGCACCGACGGCGAACGCGCGCCGTTCGTCCAGCTTCTGGCCGCCCAGCAGCATGAGGAGCGTGGCGGGGTCCAGCGAGTTGGCCATAGCGAGCTCGAGACCGGCGTTGCGCATCTCGGCCTGAAGCTCGCTCTTCGCCGCCGTCGTGGCACCGCCCGTGATCAACTCGCGTAGTCGGGAGAGGACCCGCCCGAGGGCCTCGATCTGGCGAAGGAGGTAGTCTCGCTGTTGCATGGGATGAAGGCTGAGAGGCGAAACGCGACCGCGCAACGGCCGAGGTTCCGCCGCTTCGCCCTTCCACCCGTCTGGCCGGTCTTTCAGCTTTAACTGCATGGCGATACCTCAGCTTCGCCCACCTGACGAGCCCGCTCGGCCGTCCGGCGACACACCGGGAGCGACCGAATCGGCGGACGCGCAGGCGTCTTCGCAACGCCCGATTCCCGCGGTCCCTCGGGTCCCGATTCACAGGGAGGACCCGAACAAGCAGATCCAGCTCGACCGCATGAAGCGGCGGGCGACGGGGCTGCTCATCGCGGCATCCGTCGTCTTCGTGATCACGGTCGTGCTGGAGTCGAGGTACCCGTGGCTCGGGTACGTGCGAGCGACAGCAGAGGCGTCCATGGTCGGTGGTCTCGCCGACTGGTTCGCCATCACGGCACTGTTCCGTCATCCGCTGGGGATACCGATCCCGCATACGGCGATCATCCCGAGCCGGAAGGATCGCATCGGCCGGAGCCTTGGCGGGTTCGTCCAGAACAACTTCCTGTCGCGCGAGGTCATCGCGGCGCGGCTCGACGGGTTGCGCATCGCGGAGCGCATTGCGCGCTGGATCAGCGATCCCGCAAACAGCCGGCGGATCGCGCATCACGTCGCGAGCGGTCTCGCCGGAACGGCGCAGGTGCTCCGTGATGACGACGTGCAGTCGATGATCGACCGGGCGATCGTGGAGCGCGTGCGCAAGACGCAGGTCGCGCCGGTGCTCGGGAACATCCTCTCGTTGCTCACGTCCGACAACCGCCACCAGGAGCTGCTGGACGAAGCGCTGCGGCTCATTTCCGAGGGCGTCCAGCGCAACGAGGAGCTGATTCGACAGCGGATTCGCGAGGAGAGCCCGTGGTGGCTGCCCGAGGCGGTGGACGATCGCATCCACGACAAGGTCGTCGATGCCATCGAAAACACGTTGCGTCAGGTGGCCGCGGATCCAGGACACCCGCTGCGCGACCGGTTCGATCGCGCCTTGAAGGACTTCATCGACCGGCTACGAACGTCGCCCGAGCTCATCGCGCGCGCGGAGCAGATCAAGGAGGACATGCTGTCGAACCCGGCGGTGCGTCAGTTCTCGGGGTCGATCTGGGGCGACGTGAAGCAGGCGCTGGCGCGCTACGCGGAGCGCAAGGAAACGGATCCGCCGGGTGCCGTGGAGCAGGGGCTCATGAAGCTCGGGGCCGCGGTCCAGGGCGACCCCGAGCTCATGGCCAAGGTGGATGGCTGGATCCTCGATGCGGTACTCTACGCGGTGGAGCAGTTCCGCGGCGAGGTCGCGCACCTGATCTCGTACACGGTGGGGCAGTGGGACGCCGAGGAGACGTCGAAGAAGATCGAGTTGCAGATCGGGAAGGACCTGCAGTTCGTGCGCATCAACGGGACGCTCGTCGGCGGCCTCGTTGGTCTCATCCTCTACACGGCGAGCCAGTTCTTCGGCCGATAACTACCGGGAACCGGTAACTGAGAACAGCGTTAGTTGCTGTTAATTGACAGCGACCAGGGGGCGTTAGGGCGTTAGGGGTCAGAGTCCTAACGCATCGTTTCAATGCGTCGCGCCATCGGGCGGACGCGGAGGACGCGCGAGCTGCGAACGCGGGAAGAGCCGTGGAGAACGACCCCGCGGGTCTGGTGCGGTGCGCCAGGGTCACTCGGAACGGCGATGACGCGGATGACGCGGAAGCGGCCCGATGATCGTCAGGGACCGACACGCGTCACACGCATCCAGAACGGAAGGTTGAAACAGATGAGGGGGATGAGGGGATGAGCGACATCATCCCGAGTGAGTGAAGGTTCCTCTCGCCAAAACGTGAGTGAGGGGAACGCCTTCCCCTGGGACGCCACTCGACGCGGGAGCAGTTTCCCGTCACTTCACGGCTCTGGAGAGCGGGCGCGTCCCGGACGGGAGCGATCCCACTCATCCCCCCCATCCCCTCATCCGTTCCCGGCCTCCGTTCTGGATGCCGGAGGCCACGACCTCGCGCGACGCGGCGTCGGTGCAAAGCCGTCATCCGGCCGTTGCGGCCGTTTCCGCGGCATCGGCGTTCCGACGGGCCCGAGCGCGCCGTGCCGTACGCCGACAGCCGAGAGGCGTCCGACTCCCGATTCTCTACTCGGCCCGCATGGCCGAGAGCGGATCGACCCGCGCCGCACGCCGCGCCGGGATGTAGCACGCCAGCAAGCCGGCCGCGATGAGTGCGCCTACGACCGCGGTGAAGACGCTCGGATCCCGAGGCTGAACGTCGAACAGTACGTCGGCCACGAGCCTGGAGACACCGGCCGCCAGTGCCAGGCCTAACGTCATGCCGATCGCGAGCTGGACGATACCCTGCCGGAACACCAGGCGCAGCACGTGGCCCGTCCGGGCGCCGAGGGCGATCCGGATCCCCACTTCGCGGGCGCGGCGGCTGACCGAAAACGCCATCACCGCGTACAGACCGACGGCGGCAAGCGTGAGCGCCGCGATCCCGAATACCATGAACAGCGTCCCGAACACCCGGACGTGCCAGACGTTCCGGGCGATCGCTTCGTCCGCGGAGTAGATCCAGTACAGCGGGATATCGGCGTTGAGGCTTGCCACCGCCGTGCGAATCTGCGGCGTCAGGGCCATGGCGTTAGGCGCTCGCACGGCCGTGTACAGGAAGTTCATCCGGTTCTGAGCGAGCGGCACGTAGTACATCGCGTCCCACGGGCGTCCCGTGTCGCCGGTGAAGACGTCTGGAACCACGCCCACGATCGTGAGCCAGGGCGCAGTGGAGCGCGAATCGCCGGGCCGGATGCGCTTGCCTAACGCGCTCTCCGACCCGAAGTGCTTCCGCACGAACGACTGGTTCACGACGACGACCGGCAGTGATTCGCGTCGGTCCTCGGGGGTCAGGAGACGTCCCTCGATGGCCGCGACCCGGAACGTCTCGAAGAACCCCGGCGACACGGTGCTTGCGGCGGCGTCCGGATAGTCGCGGTCGCCGGGGTACGCTTTGCCCTCGATCGCGAACGGGCCACCGCCGCTGCAGCACGTGCCCGGCAGCGCGGAGGTGAGACCGACAGCCTGAACACCCGGGAGCGTCGTCAGCTTCGCGGGCAGCTCCTCGAAGAAGCGGACCTGCGCCAGGGTATCCGTGTAGGCGCTCGGGAACCCCAGGCGCGCTGTGAACACGTCCGCTGTCGTGACGCCGGGATCCATGGTCCCCAGCTTGACGACGCTCTTGACCATGAGTCCCGACGCGACCAGGAGACCGCACGACAGGGCGATCTCGAAGATCACGAGTCCCCGGCTCAACCGCCCGATCCGGAAGCTCGACGCACCGCGCGATTCGTCCTTGAGGATCTCGTTGATGTCAGCGCGGGAGGATTGATACGCGGGAATGGCGCCAGAGAAGAGGCTCGCAATCACCGCCGTCGCCACGACGAAGAGTAGAACGGGCGGGTGCAGGCTGATGTCGAGCCAGAACGGAGGGTCCGTACCCGCGATGGCGTCGTTGAAGAGCGTGACCCCGATCTGCGCGAGTCCGGTGCCGAGGAGCGCGCCGACGCCGGCCAGCACCAGCGCTTCGCTCAGGAACTGCCGGACGACCGCCGAACGCGACGCGCCGAGCGCGGTTCGGATGCCGACTTCCTTCGTCCGGTGTGCGGCACGGTCGAGGAGGAGGTTCGCGACGTTCGCGCACGCGATGAGCAGCACGAGGAATACGGCACCGAGCATCGTCCACAGAAGCCGTCGCGGCTGCGGCCCGATCTGACTCTCGATGATCGGACGCGCGGTTGCCGTGATCCCTTCGTTGGTTGCCTTGTGTTCGGCGGCTATGCGGCGCGCGATGGTGGCGATGTCCGCGTTCGCTTCGTCGAACGAGACGCCCGGTTTGAGCCGGCCCACCAGCACTAACCCTTGACCGCGGCCGCGCTCGAGCGCCGTCGCGTCGAGCTGTAACGGCATCCAGAGCGCGTGGTTATTGGGGAAGGCGAACTGCTCGGGCATGACGCCGATCACGCTGTACGGTTGGCCGTTCACGCGGATCGACCGGCCGAGCACGTCCGACGTGCCCCCGAACCTGTCCCGCCATAACGAGTGGCTGATCACGACCACGTTCCCCGCGCCCGGAGTCTCTTCCGCCCGGGTGTATGTCCGCCCGATCGCTGGCCTGACGCCGAGGACGTCGAATAGCTCGGCGCTCGTCCACGCGCCGTCGAATCGTTCCGCGCGCTCGGTCCCACTGACGTTCGCCGTGCCGCCATAGTACGCCGCCACGCCCACGAAGCTGCGTTGCTGCGCGCGGTAGTCGAGAAAGTCGTGCACGGGCACCTGCATGAACCCGGGCCCGCGCGCGAGGTTCTGCCGCGCGATGGCCGCGAGGCGATCCGGTTCGGGAAACGGCATTCCTCGAAGGAGTGCCCCATAGACGATGCTGAACATCGTCGTGGTGAGGCCAATGCCGAGGGCTAACGCCAGGATCGCGACGGCGCTGAGGGCCCGGCTCTTGGCGAGTGAACGGGCGCCGTAGCGGATGTCTCGCAGGACTGCCTGCATGGCGGTCGGGGTTGAGGTCCCCCGACGTACGCGGGCTCGGTGATGCCGGTTTCAGATGTGGGAGGGCGCTGGAATGCTCCGTTGGGGGTCAGAGTCCTAACGCATCGTTTTCACGCGACGCGTGAAAACGATGCGTTAGGACTCTGACCCCCAACGGAGCATTCCAGCGCCCTCCCACATCTGAAACCGGCATCACCGAGCCCGCGTACG
>DASURJ010001142.1:0-2894 GCA_036280115.1 Gemmatimonadaceae bacterium | reverse complement strand
CACAATTAGACGGCGGCTGATGATTTGTCCAGCGCGTCCACGCCGCATAAACCGACGCCAAACTGCGGACGCGCAACGCAGTCGCTAAGCCCTTCCAGGAAACCGCGTTTCGATTCTGATCTGACGACGGGGGTATTTATTGCGGCGTGCGCCGCCGCCTAAATCACGGGCGCCGAGCATCCGCTGAACGACGTGGCGCGCGCAGCCAGAATCGAGCCGCCGCCGGCGCCAGCCCTTACCAACCACGTCCCGCGAACGCCGCGAATCAGCCCCGTGCGCCCCGCCCACGCGCCCTCGCCAACCAGGGAAACACCTGCGCGCTCACGTCACATGCCGCCTACCGCCCCTTCGCCAACCCCTCCCCACGCGGATCCGTCCCACCCGTAAACCGCACCGGCCTGCCCTGCGCGTCGTACTCGATCGTCAGGCCGTGCGCGTCACCCAGCGACGCCCGCGCCGGAACCCGGATCTTGTGCCCTCGCGCCGCGAGCGACGCGCGCACCCCCGCCGGCACACCCGGCTCCACCAGCAGCGAATCCGGCTCGAAGAAGCTCACCCTCGGCGCCGCAATCGCCTGCTGAATGTCCATGCCGAAGTCGATCACGTTCATGATCATCTGCGGAACCGTCTGCCCAATCGTGTGGCCGCCAGGCGTCCCGATCGCGATCCACGGGCGGCCATCACGCATCACGATCGCCGGTACATCGCCCGAGAGCTTCCGGCGGCCACCGAACGCGTCCATCGGGTTGCCCTTCGGCTCGAACGTCGAGTAGGCGAGCGAGTTGTTGAGCCAGATCCCCGTCCCCGGCACCATGATCCGCGCGCCGAACGAGTTGCCTAACGTCTGCGTCGCTGACACGACGTTGCCGAACCGGTCGGCGACGACGAAGTGCGTCGTGTGGTTCCCCGCCGTCGCCGACACGCCCGGCGGCACGAACGGACGCGCCCGCGCCGGGTCGATGCTCGCGGCCAGGCTGTCCAGGTATGCCTTCGAGAACAACCGATCGACGGGCGGCGGCGCGATCTCCGGATCGCCGGCAAACCGGAGGCGCATCCAGAACCCCATCTTCGTCGCCTCGGCGAACCGATGCAGATACTCCACGCTGTTGTGCCCCAGCGCCTTCGCGTCGAACCGCTCCATGATGCCTAACCGCGCGAGCGCGTCGAACGAGTTCGCGGGCGGAGACGCGGTGAGCACCCGCACGCCGCGATACTCGATGGCGATTGGGTCCCACCACTCTGCCTTGTCCGACGTCAGGTCGGATAGCGCGAGAAATCCGCCGGTCTCGCGCATGGCCCGATCGATCGCCTGGCCGATCGGTCCGCCGTAGAATGCGCCGGCCCCACTGTCCGCGATCAACCGGAGCGAGCGCGCGAGATCTTTCTGCACGAGCCGCTGCCCGGCCGCGAGCGGGGCATCGCCACTGCCATAAATCGCCTTTGCGTGCGAGGGGAAGCTCGCGTACGCGTCGCGGATGAGCGCGGCGGATCGTGGCCCCAAGTCGAAGCCCTGGTCGGCAAACAGAATGGCCGGCACGAAGAGCGATCTCCACTCGCGCGACCCGTATTCCTTCCACATCGCTTCCCACGCGTGGAGGTTCCCCGGCGTCGACACGGCCTTCGCGCCGCGGCGATTCTCCAGGTATCCCGGCGTCGGCGCGCGATACACGTCGGAGTTCACGGCCTTCGGGATCCGCCCGCTCGAGTTGAGGAATCGCACCCGCTTCGACGTCGCGTCGTACAGGAGGATGGTCCCGTAGCCACCGATTCCCGACATCATCGGTTCGACGACGTTGAGAGCCGCGGCGATCGCCACCGCAGCATCGAAGGCGTTGCCGCCCCCGGCGAGCACACTCAGGCCGGCTTCGGTGGCGAGCGGGTGTCCCGTACTGACCATGCCGGACCGCCCGACTGCCTGTTCCTTCGTCGGCGATTGAGCAGGGAGCGGGGCGCCGAGGACAGCACCGAGCGCGAGCCCGAGGGCGGTGCGAGCATGCGGGATCATTGTCTCGAGTTCCTGTGAGGTGGCGTTGGCGACGTCCACAATATCGACTGGGCGAGGCTTGCGCGAACCGCAACGGCGATTCTTCGCTCAGCTCAGGTGGCAGCAGTGACCAACCGCTACGAAGCGGGGTTCGGCTGGTATGACTACGAACCCGCACGCCGCCCTGCGGCTCCTCACGGTCCTCGCGACCATCGCGACCGCCGCCTGCGCGTCGAACGACACCACCCCTGTCGGCATTGGCGCCACCCAGCTGAGCGTTTCGGCCGACACCGTCGCGGGCACCGGCGAGCTCGCCGAGCTGCAGCAGCGCCGCGCCGCGTGGCTGGCGCGCGGGATCGACGACTATCAGGTGCAGCTTCAGATCGTGTGTTTCTGCGCCGGCGACATCCGACGTCCCGTCGTACTGGAGGTCCGCAAGGGTGCGGTGACGAAGGTTTGGGACCTCGAAACAGGGCGTCTCGTGCCGGACGTTTCGCCTTATCCGTCGATCACGACGCTCTTCGACCGTGCCATCGAGACGAGGTCAAGTGGCGGCCATGTGTCGGTCGCCTACGACGGGACCCTTGGCTTCCCGGCGCGCATCGAGATCGGCACCCTCGCGAACGACGCGGGCACGATGTACACGTTGGGTGCCTTGACGAGTCAGTTCACGCCGAGCCAGTAACTGACTTTCACGACGAAAAAGTTGTCTCCCGCCACCTGCGTCGCGTCCCAAAGCTGGTTCGGGTTGATGAGGCGCCCCGCCCGCGTCTCGTCGAACCGGCTCTGCTGCCAGATGAGATACGCCGTGCTCCCCGGCAGCCACTCCCACCGGAGCACCAGATTCGACCGGAACGACAACCGGTTGAAGTCGAGCGCCGGAATCGTGAACGATGCCTGGCCATCCGTA
>DASURJ010001141.1:0-6337 GCA_036280115.1 Gemmatimonadaceae bacterium | reverse complement strand
TGACGAGCACCGGTACCTTCGACTCGCTGATGTCGCGCGAGAGATCGAAGAGCGCCGCGACAGCGCTTGCGGACGTGTCGTTGAGCGCCTCGTAGACGCGGGCATACATGCGTGCCGAGCGCTCCGCCTCGCGTCGAAGCTCGACGACGACGCTCTGCGTGTAGACGATGTACGACCCGAGGAGTAGCCCGACTCCCACGGCGACGACGATGAACGACGCGCCGCGCCGCACGGGTCAGCGGATGACGTCGACGCCGAGATACGGCCGCAGAACCTCCGGGACCACAACGCTGCCGTCGGCCTGCTGGTAATGCTCGATGATGGACGCGATGACGCGCGGGAACGCGAGTCCCGACGCGTTCAGCGTGTGGATGAAGCGCGGCTTCTCACCCGGCCCCGGACGGTAGCGAATGTTCGCTCGACGCGCCTGAAAGTCGGTGAAGACGCTGCTCGACGACACCTCGAGCCATGCGCCGACGCCCGGCGCGTACGTCTCGAGATCGTACGTCTTCGCGCTCGCGAACCCGGTGTCCCCCGCCGCGAGCAGCTTCACGCGATAAGGCAACCCGAGCCGCTCGAGGAGCGTCGTCGCGTGGCGCGTCATGAGCTCGTGCTCATCGAGCGACGTTTCGGGTGTCGCGTACCGCACCAGCTCCACCTTGTCGAACTCGTGCACGCGGAGAATGCCGCGCGTGTCCTTGCCGGCGGACCCGGCCTCTCGGCGGAAGCAAGGCGAGTACGCGCAGAAAGCGCGCGGTAGCTGTGCCGCGTCGAGCATCTCGTCGCGGTAGAGGTTCGTGACGGGCACCTCGGCCGTCGGGATGAGAAACAGATCCTCATCACGGAGGCCGTACATGTCGTCCTCGAACTTCGGGAGCTGCGCGGTGCCGGTCATTGTCGTGCGGTTCACGACCACGGGCACCCACACTTCCTCGTACCCGTGCTCTCGCGTGTGCACGTCGAGGAACAGGTTCATGAGCGAGCGCACGAGCCTCGCGCCGGCACCGCGGTAGACGACGAACCCGGACCCACTGATCTTCGCCCCGCGCTGGAGGTCGAGGATGCCAAGCGACTCTGCCAGCTCCCAGTGCGGCTTGAGACCGGGCTCCGTGCGCGGGGTTCCCCATTCGCGCACAATGACGTTGCATTCCTCGCCGCCGCTCGGCACGTCGGGCAGCGTGATGTTCGGGAGCTCGTACATGATTTGCTCGAGCTCCGACTCGTACCGAGCCAGCTCCTCCTCGAGCCGCGCGATCTCCTCACCGAGCGCCCGGCTCTGCGCGACGATGTCGTCGGCGTTTTCCTTGGCACGCTTGCGCCGTGCGACTTCCTGACTGGCCGCGTTACGCGCGGCCTTCCGCTCCTCGACCGCCTGGATGTTCAGCCGGCGGTCGCGATCGAGCGCCTCGGCGCGGTCGATGAGTGGGCCGAGCTGGTCGAGCTTTCCGCGGCGGCGCATGCCGTCGCGAAGCGCGTCGATCTGTTCGCGCAGCGCGCGCAAGTCGTGCATGCGTCAGTTCCTGGGGATTTCGCCCGGGATGAGGCTGCGGAACCCGCAGTTGCGGTTGTGCACGGTGTGGAAGTACACGGCGCGTCGCGGGACGTCGATACTGTCAACGACGAGCTTCGTGTAGCGCAGCACCGAAAAGTAGAAGCTGCACTCGGCGTTCTCCTGCACCTGGAGCACCAACCCCTGACCGGGTGCGACCACGAACGCGGAGTCGAACACGTACCCGGAAGCGGGCGCGCGGCCGAGCTCGTCGAACGGCACGGTTATGCGCTGAATACCGACCGGCTTCGCGCCGACGGCAGAGACGCCGACGAGCCGCTGCGGATAGATCACCACCTCGCTCTGCGGGTTGATGTCGAACGCGATGTCGAAGTTGAAGCTGCCGTCGACCCGCGTGACGGCGCCGTCGATAGAGCGGTAGCCCGACGGGAACGAGGGTGCGGTGCCGGTCAGGGCGTACACCGTCAGCGTGTCCGCGGCAGTCGGGAGCAGGCCGGTGTTTTCGTTCGGGTCGTTGCAGGCGGCGGCGCCGAAGGCGATTCCGGCCGTCATGAGAACGAGTCTGCACTTCATGTCAAAGCGGGGTCGAGCGGAGGGAGAAGGAATCGAAGCATACCGCCTAACACACGAGACTTCAAGCGATTGCTCGCTTGACAACCCCCCGCGTCCGGTTAAGCTTCGCACGACTTTTCCGGGGGTGCGCCAATGCCGACGATCCGTGATCTGGTCGCGGCCATCCGCCAGCGCGACGGCGTCGACGCCGCGATCCTCGTTGGCCGCGATGGTCTCCTGATCGACGGGCAGGCCGTCCCCAACCTCGACGCCGAAGGACTCGCAGCGCACATCCCGTCGATTGTTACCGCGGCCGACGAATTCGGTGCCATCAGCGACCGCGGCCCGCTCGTGACCGGTGTGTTCGAGCACCCCAAAGGGCTCGTCGTCGTCTCGGTTCTCTCGCCGGAGGCGATGCTGCTCGTGCTCGTACAACCGCAGGCCAACGTGGGGCAACTTCTGTTCGAGCTCCGGCGAAACCGCGAGCACATGGCTGCCCTCGTCTAGGAGCCCTGCGCAATGCAGCCGCAGCGCCATGTCCTCGTCGCCGATGACGAGCCGCACATCGGGCGAATCATCAAGATGAAACTCGAGCAGGGGCCATTCCGTGTGACCCTCGCGTACGATGGGCAGGAGGCGATCGATGTGCTCGAGAATCAATCGGACATCGACCTGGTGCTGCTCGACCTCATGATGCCGAATCTGAGCGGGCTGGACGTCCTCGCTCGCATCCGCTCGAGCGAGAAGCTGAAGCACCTGCCGTGCATCATCCTCACGGCAGCGGGGCAGGAAGCACAGCATCAGAAGGCGATGGAGCTCGGCGCCACGGAGTTCCTGACGAAGCCATTCAGCCCCAAGAAGCTCTACGCGCGGACCGCCGAGCTGGCGGGGTTGGGTCAGGACGAGCACGGCGCGGAGCCATCATGAATCGATGGGCGGTGGTCCTGGCTGGAGGCGTGGGATCACGCTTCTGGCCGCTCAGCACGCCCACTCGACCCAAGCAGCTTCTCCCGCTCGTCGACGACCGCCCGCTGCTCGTCGGGACCATCGAGCGCTTGGGCCCCCTGGTGCCGCCATCCCAGACGCTCGTGCTGACGAACGCGACGCTCCGTGACGCGGTACGCGCGCACGTGCCGCACGTCCCCGCGGAAAATGTGATCGCTGAGCCGCGCGCCGTCGGCACCGGTGGGGCGCTCGCCTGGGGCGCGCGCGAGATCGAGCGCCGCGCCGGACGCGATGCCGTCATGCTCTCGGTTCATGCCGACTGGGCCATCGGCGACGATGCAGGCTTTCGCGCCGCGCTCGAGCAAGCGGCCGCCGTGGCAGTCGCGACGCAGTCGCTTGTGACGGTCGGAGTCGTTCCTAACCGTCCCGACACGGGATTCGGCTACATCCGGCCTGGCGAGCCGCTGACGGACGGTGCCCGGCGTGTCGCCCGATTCGTGGAGAAGCCCGACCGCGTCGCTGCGGAGCGGATGGTAGCCGAGGGGTGTCTGTGGAACTCGGGCATCTTTGCGTGGCGGGTCGGCGATTTTCTCGACGAGGTGCGCGCGCTGACGCCGGAGTTGGCGCCTGCACTCGATGCGGCGAACGGCGACGCCGATCGGTTCTTCGCGGCGGCCACGCCGGTGACCGTGGACGTCGGCGTACTCGAGCGCAGCCAACGCGTCGCGGTGATCCCGGGGTCGTTCGGGTGGGACGACGTGGGTACGTGGGCATCGCTTGCCCGCGTTAGGCAGCGGGACGAACGCGGCAACGCGGCGAGTGGCGCCGTCGTGCTCGTCGACGCGAGCGACAACATCGTGCACGCGGAAGGCGCCGAGGTCGTGCTGTACGGCGTGCGCGACCTGGTGGTCGTCACGCGCGGCGGGCTCACGCTCGTCACGGACCGGGAGCACGCCGCCGACCTGAAGGCCCTCATCGCCAGCTTGCCGGAGAGGCTCCGAGACCGTCCGTGAGCCCGCTCGTGCTGTATGACGACCCCATCGCGCGCGAGTTCGAGCCGTTCGCGCTCACGCGACCCGTGGCCGAGCTTCGGGCCGGTACGGAGCTCGTCCGTCGTCGGTGGGAGCTCGCGCTCGGCGTGCGCGCGACCGGCTTCATCGGGGCGCAACATCTCATCGATTTCGACGAGCTCGATGCGCCGGGTATGACGACGGGAGACGTGGGCAGCGGGACCGTCGTGGCCAACTCGCGCTGCGCGGTGGCGCTCGCGCGCCTCGACGCGGGTGGCTCTGTCTGGACGTGCCGCGGGCGCGTCGCGGCCGTCCGGCTGGATGAGCCGGTGGCGGCGTCGACGTTACGCGATGGCGGTATCCCGCTCGATTCGCTCGCGCCGGCCGCGCCCGAGGAGCGGGAGATCGACGGGTGGTGGCTGGACGAGGTGTGGGACCTCATTCGGCACCTCCCCGAGATGATAACCGATGATGTCACGCATCGCGCCGATACGCTCGACACGGTCGGTGCGGACGAGTCCGGGGGTGCCGTGGTCGGCGTCCATGCGGCTCGGGTCGAGCGCGGCGCCACGATCGACCCGTATGTCGTGTTCGACACGCACGGCGGTCCGATCCTCGTACGGGATGGCGCGCGCGTGGCGCCGTTCACTCGCCTCTGTGGGCCGTGCTACATCGGTGAGGGCACACAAGTCGGCGGCGGGCGCATTGCGGTCGTCGCCACCGGTGAGGACTGTCGTGTCGCCGGTGAGGTCAGCGTGGCCGTGTTCCTCGGCCACGCCAACAAGGCGCACGACGGCTTCGTCGGGCACTCGTACTTCGGACGATGGACGAATCTCGGCGCGAGCACGGTGACGAGCAACCTGAAGAACACGTACGGGCCCGTCGCGCTCTGGACGCCGCGCGGGATGCGTGATACCGGGATGCAGTTCCTCGGGACGCTCATGGGCGACCACGCGAAGACCGCGATCGGGACGCGACTCACGACCGGGAGTGTGATCGGGGCCGGGGCGAACGTCTTCGACGTGCCGATGGCGCCGAAAGTCGTCCCGCCGTTCTCGTGGGGCGCGGGACCCGATGCACCGACGTATGCGGTCGCTAAGTTTCTCAGCGTCGCCGAGCGGGCGATGCAGAGGCGGCACGTGATCCTCTCGGAACGCGCGACACGATGGCTGGCCGCGGCGCACGCCGCGAGATGGACGGTGGGATGAAGGTCTGGGTCCTCGGTTCCGGCAGTCGCGGCAACGCGATCGTCGTGGATAACGGCAGCACTCGCGTCCTCATCGACGCGGGGTTCTCGGCACGCGAGCTCAAACGCCGGTTCGAGGCGGCCGACCTCGCGCCGGAGTCAGTCGAAGCGTTGATCGTGACGCACGAGCACGGCGACCACTCGTGCGGTGCACTTCGCTCCGCGCGACGATGGAAGTGGTCGGTGCATGCGACGCGTGGCACCGTGGCGGCCATGCCGGAGCTCGAGCACGCCGATGTGCGGACGTTCGAGGCGGGGGACACACTGACCTTCAGCTCGATGACGGTCCTGACCATCCCGACATCGCACGACGCGAACGATCCGGTGGCCGTCGTGGCGACCGATACAGCGAGTGGCACGCGCGCGGCGGTCGTGACGGATCTCGGGCGCGAGAGTCTTCGGCTCCGGAGCTGTCTGCGCGACGTGGATGTGCTCGTGCTTGAGTCGAACCATGACGACGTGATGCTTGCGCGTGGGCCGTATCCGGTCTCGGTGCAACGGCGCATCGCGAGCGGCACGGGGCACCTGAGCAACCGCGAGGCGAGCGCGCTCGCGCGCGCGTGCGTGCACGCAGGGCTACAGCACCTCGTACTGGCCCACATCAGCCAGCACTGCAACACCCCCGATCATGCGCTGGCCGCGGCGTCGGCGGCACTGGCTCGGTCGCGGTTCCGCGGGCGGGTAACGGCGGCGGACCAGGATACCGTTCACGGGGCGTTCGTGACGGGCGGTCAACGCAGTCGCGCGGTGCAGCTCGCGCTCGGGCTCTGAGCGCGCACACCCGAGTCTGCACCGGGCCGTCGGGTCGCCTAACGATGCGTCGGGCCTGGTGACGAGTCAGAAGCTCGGACGGCCCCACGCTGGCCTCGCGGCGCAGCGCGGTCTCCCCTGACTTTGGGCCGCCGAGCCCCCAACACAACTCGTCACCGGCGCGATCGACTCGACAAGGATCTCGTCCGCAGGCAGCCCCGTGGGCGAATCGCTCGCGCACGCGGCCAGCGTACAGGCCACCACCCCCGCCACGAACGAGAGACGGCGCCCCACTGCGCTCGGGCGATCGAGGCCATGCGAGGA
>DASURJ010001140.1:0-6495 GCA_036280115.1 Gemmatimonadaceae bacterium | reverse complement strand
TGGCGCTGCGTGCTGGCGCTGCGTGCTGGCGCTGCGTGGTATCGCCCCATGCCTGGCAGCCAGCCGCCAGCCGCTGTCAGTAGCCCTTCCAGCTCGGAGCTGCAGCTAGCAGCCTGCCAGCCCCCAGCTGGCCTCCCAGCTCCCAGCTTCAGGAACTAGACGTACAGCTCCATCCCTTCCGCCGCCGCGATGACCCGCAGTGGCCGGCCCGCCACCTCGACCACCCGACGGCACTCCTCGAGTCGCACGTCCAGCTCGTCGTCCGCGCGATCGGGGCTGTGGTGGAACAACACGAGCGTCTCGACTCCGCTCTCCAGCGCGAGTGCCACCGCGTCCCCGTACGTCGAATGCCCCCAGCCGCGATGCGACTCGTACTCGGCATCGGTGTACGTGGCGTCGTGGATCAACAGCCGCGTCCCCCGAATGAATTCGACGAGCTTTGCGCGCCACCGATCGCCCGTCGCGCCGGACTCCGCCGCCTGGAGCTCGTTGTCGGAGATGTACACGAAGGCCGCACTCGGGTCGCCTGCGCCATCGGCGGCGCGGGCCAGGAACCGGTAGCCTAACGCGCCGCCGGGGTGCCGCACCGGGAACGCGCGAACATCGAAGCCGTCGGACGCGTGCCGCTCGTCGGTGAGCTCGCGAAACTCGAACGTGGCCGCCAGCTCCTCGAACGCCACGGGGAATACCACCGGCGACATCTGGTCGCGCACCACACGGCGAATGCTTGCCGCGAGCGACTTTGCCCCCCAGATCGTGAACCGGTTCCCGCGCTGAAATGCGGGCGCAAAGAAGGGAATGCCCTGAATGTGGTCCCAGTGCGCGTGGGTCAGGAAGATGTCGCCCGTGATGGGCGACCCGTTCGCGTCGGCGATCAGCGAGTTTCCGAGCTCACGGATGCCGGTCCCGGCATCGAGGAGGACAAGCGAGCCGGTCGGCGTGCGCACTTCGATCGAGGGCGTGTTTCCGCCGTACCGGACCGTCGATGGCCCGGGGCTGGGAATGGACCCGCGAGTGCCCCAGAACCTCAGTCGAAAAGACATTCCAGGCGATAGCGTAGCGACCGCAAGCCATCAGCCATCAGCCATCAGCTGCTGATGGCCGCTGGCTCTGCTTCTCACACACGCGCCTGCGCACACCGCTTGAGCGCGGCCCGGTCCGCGAGGGCAATGCGGCGGCGCTCGACGTTGATCCAGCCCTGGTTCTGAAAGTCCCGCATCGTGCGCGACACGGTCTCGCGACTGGCGCCGATCATGTGCGCGATCGTCTGGTGCGTCAGCGGCTTCTCGATCTTGTCGCCGTTGTCATCCGACGCGAAGTCGAGCAGGAGCCGGGCGATGCGCCCGGGGACGTCGAGTAGCGCGAGCCCGTGAATCTTGCCGTCCGCACGTCGCAGGCGTCGAGACAGCTCCTGCATCAGCACCCACGCGACGGCCGGATTCGCTTCGACCCGGCGCCGGAAATCGTCGCTGCGGAGGACGAGCACGTTCGTGTCCTCCATCGCGATCACGTGGGCCGAACGGGGCTGTTCATCGATCAGCGACAGCTCGCCGAAATGCTCGCCGGGCCCGAGCACGCCGAGAATCACCTCGCGCCCATCCTCGCCGACGAGCACGACTTTGACACGACCATCACGGACGATGAACAGCGAGTCACCCGGATCGTCCTCGAAAAGAATGACGCTGCCTTTCGGATAGCTCTTCTCGCGCGTGAGCTCGGCGAATCGACCGAGCTCCGCATCGTCGAGCTTCGTGAACAGTGGAACCGTCCGCAGGAAGTTGGCGATCTCCATCAGTGCCGTTACTCCGAGAGAGAACCCGTCGGCTGTGGCCCGAACGGCCGCGGCGTAATCGAGTTGGTATTCGCTGGATGGACGCAAGTGGCGGCGTGTCGTCACGAATAGATGTCCCGGCGCATCACGCCTGAACACCCCGGTTGCCGCACGTTTTGAACGTAGGGCACGCCGCACCGCGCGCCCAAGTCATTGTCACCTTGTCTTTTGCGCATCCGACCGGGTATATTTCCCAGCTGTCTTTCAAAGTCACTTGAGGCCCCAATGAAAGCCGATATCCATCCCGAGTACGCCACGGCCACCGTGAAGTGCGCGTGCGGGAATACGTTCCAGACGCGCTCCACGATCGCCGAGATCCATACTGACATCTGCAACGTCTGCCACCCCTTCTTCACCGGGAAGCAGAAACTGGTCGACACCGCCGGGCGCGTCGAGCGCTTCCGGCAGAAGTACGGGAAGCCGGCCTGAGCATCCGCGATCGACTCGCCGACGCCCTCGCGCGGGCGGCGGAGGTCGAGCGCGAGCTCCTCGATCCGAAGACCGTTCGCGACGCCCGGTTGCTCGCGTCGCTCGGACGAGAGCACCAACGACTCTCTGACGTCGTCGCGCTGGCCAAGCGACTGGAGAAACTCGATGACGAGCTCGCGCAGGCGCGCGAGCTCGTTGTCGTTGACGACGCCGAGCTCGCCGCCGAAGCCCGCGCCGAGGTCGAGCGTGTCGAGCACGCCATCGCCGAGGCGGAGCGCCAGCTCAAGCCGCTGCTCGTGCCCCCGGATCCGCTCAACGACCGCCCCGCGATCGTCGAGATCCGCCCCGGCACGGGCGGCGACGAAGCGGCGCTGTTCGCGGCCGACCTGTACCGCATGTACACCCGCTTCCTCGAGCGCAGAGGGTGGCGGTTCGAGCCGCTCCAGTACTCCGAAGGCACGCTAGGCGGGATCAAGGAAGCCGCGTTCAAGGTGACCGGTGACGGCGCGTTCGGCGCCCTCCGCTGGGAATCCGGAACCCACCGCGTGCAGCGCGTCCCCGCGACGGAAGCGCAGGGGCGCATTCACACCTCGGCGGCCACCGTCGCCGTGCTGCCCGAAGCCGAGGCCGTAGACGTCGAGATCGATGACAAGGACCTCCGCATCGACGTCTTTCGCGCGTCCGGGCCGGGCGGGCAGGGGGTGAACACCACCGACTCCGCGGTCCGCATCACCCACATCCCCACGGGCATCGTCGTCTCACAGCAGGACCAGCGCTCGCAGATCCAGAACAAGGCGCGCGCCATGGAGGTGCTCCGCGCGCGCCTGCTCGACGCCAGGATCGCCGAGCAGGAAGCCGAGCGCTCCCGGATGCGCAAGACGCAGGTCGGCACCGGCGACCGCTCCGCGAAAATCCGCACGTACAACTTTCCGCAGGGGCGCGTCACCGACCACCGCATCAACCTCACGGTGCACGACCTCCAGCGGATCCTCGACGGCGACATCGGCAGGATCATCGAGGCCCTGCAGGAAGCCGCCGACGAGGAGAACTTCGGTGAAGACTGATCCCGCGGTGTCGTCGGCGTTAGGCACGGTGCTCGCCGAGCTCGCGGACGAGCTCGAGCGCGGGGGGCTGCCGTTCGCCGCGGACGAAGCGCGCGATATCGTCGCCGCGGTGCTCGATGTCCCCCGCTTCTGGCCGACAACACACCGCGACGCGCGCATCGACGCCACGGCTGTCGAGGACGCTCGGCGTGCCGCGTCCGCCCGCGTCCGTGGCGCCCCCTTCGCGTACGCCGTCGGGCGTGCCGCGTTCCGCTACCTCACCCTGGCCGTCGACGAACGCGTCCTCATTCCGCGGCAGGAAACCGAAGTGCTCGTGGACCTCGTCCTGCAGGCCGAGGAGGGAGGACGCGGCGTGGTGGTGGATGTCGGCACCGGCTCGGGGGCCATCGCGTTGGCCCTCGCGACCGAAGGCACCTTCGACGCCGTGATCGCCACCGACGTATCGCTCGGCGCGCTCGCCGTCGCCGAGCGCAATGCGGCGTTTCTGCGAGATGACCTGTGCGCGCCGGTCGAGCTCCTGCACGGTTCGTTACTCGCGCCTGTGAAGGGCCGGCGCGTCCGGGCCATCGTGTCGAACCCGCCATACATCGCGTTCAGTGAGCTCGAGGAGCTGCCGGCGTCGGTGCGCGACTGGGAGCCGCCGCTCGCGCTCCTGAGCGCGGACGACGGCCTGGCCGCGACGCGGGCGATCGTGCGGGACGCGTGGACGGTGCTCGAGTCCGGAGGCCTGCTCGCCATGGAGGTCGACACGAGACGCGCGTCCCTGGTTGCAGAGGCAGTGGCAAGCCACGGGGCCTACCGCGACGTTGCAGTCCACCTGGACCTGACGGGGCGGGAGCGGTTCGTGCTAGCCCGCAGGAGCAACGGGGACTCCGGACCCGAATTCCGCGCCCGCGCTGATAGCTGATAGCTGTATACTTCTCCGTACGCCTACTCCAACCCGATTCGCAAATGCTCGATGAGAAAGCCCGCGAGCTTGGTCGCCTGATCGGACAGAGCCCGGAATACCAGGCGGTCAAGCGGGCCAACGACGCGCTCAACAGCGATCGCGACGCCGTCGCCCTCCTGCGTCAGATGGACGAGCTTCGCGAACGCGCGCAGCGCATGATCGAGCGCGGACAGAACCCGACGCCTGACATGGAGCAGCAGCTCGACGAGCTGCTGGGCAAGGTCCAGGTCAACCCGAACTATCAGCGGGCCGTCGCGGCGCAGGAAAACTTCGACAAGACGATGCTGCAGGTGAACAACTGGATCACCGAAGGCATCCGCAAGGGCGCCACCAGCTCCATCATCACGCTCGGATGACGGGACGGAACGGCAAGCTGGTCGTGCTCGAAGGGGCCGAGGGCGTCGGCAAGACGACGCAGATCCGGCGCTTGAGCGAGGCCCTTGCCGGACGTGGCATACGACACCTGAGCGTCCGCGAGCCGGGCGGGACCGCCATCGGCGACGAGATCCGGCGACTGCTCCTCGAGCCCGGACGCGAGATTTCGGCCCGCACCGAAGCGCTTCTCTTCATGGCGTCGAGGGCCGAGCTCCTTGAGCGCGACATTGGCCCGGCACTCGAGGACGGGCAGGTCGTGATCGCCGACCGCTTCTTCCTGTCCACGTACGCGTATCAGATCGCCGGACGCGGCTTGGCCGAGGGAGATGTCACCGCGGCAAACCGATTTGCGACGGGCGGTCTCGTACCCGATCTTACGATCCTCCTCCGGCTGCCGGTCGACGTCGCGCTGGCGCGCACCGACGGGCGTGGCGCCCGCGACCGGATCGAGTCGGCGGCCGATGAGTTCCACCACCGCGTGGCGTCGGCGTTCGACTCGTTCGCCGACGCGGAGTGGCAACGGCGCCATCCCGAAGCTGGACCCGTGGTGGCGATCGACGCGGCAGGTACGGAGGACCAGGTGGCGGCCGCTGTCCTGAGCCTCCTCGAGCAGACATGGCCTGAAACTTTCCGGCCCGAAATCGGGTCTCATCCCTGAATGCGTAGTAGCCCAATCTCCGGGGGTGGTATGCGGTCTCGTGCGTTCGTCGTCCTGATGGTCCTGAGCACGGCGCTGGTGACTGGCGGCTGGCTTGTTGCGCGCGGGCTGGACGGCGCGACGAGCGTCTCCGGACCGCGGCTGTTCACGGAAGTCATGGCGCACATCCAGCGCTACTACGTGGACTCCGTCAGCACCCAGGATCTCTACGGCAAGGCCATCGACGGCATGCTCGACGAGTTGAACGACCCGCATTCCGTCTTCCTGCGCGCCGATCGGCTCGCGCGGCTGAACGAGAACACGACCGGGAACTACGGTGGCGTCGGCATCCAGATCGACGTGCGCGATGGATGGGTGATCGTCGTGTCGCCGCTGCCCGGCTCACCCGCCGAGCGGGCCGGCATCGAGACCGGTGACCGAATTGTCGAGGTGGCCGGCAAATCGGCGCGAAACTGGACCATCGAGGAGGCCCGCAACGCGCTGCGAGGGGCGGCGGGCACGTCGGTCTCGTTCGTGACGGAGCGCGGTGATGTCCGCCGACCGGTCACGCTCGTGCGGCAGGAAATCCACCGGAGCGCGGTGGGTCGGTCCATGTTGCTGTCCGACGGCGTGGGCTACGTCGATCTCGATGTCTTCAGTGATTCGACGGAGAAAGAGCTCGCGCGATCCATCGACTCGCTGGCCGCGTCGGGGATGAAGTCGCTGATTCTCGACCTGCGCCAGAACCCGGGTGGGTTGCTCACGCAGGGTGTGGGCGTGTCGGACCTGTTCCTCGACCCGAACCAGGAAATCGTGACGATGCGCGGGCGCCTGCGTGAGGCGAACCGCAAGTTCGTGGACGGTGCACCTCAGCGATGGCCGAACCTCCCGATCGTCGTGCTCGTAGACGAGTACTCGGCCTCCGCCTCCGAGATCGTCGCTGGCGCGCTACAGGACCACGATCGCGCGATCGTCGTGGGTCGCACATCGTACGGGAAGGGAAGCGCGCAGACCCTGTATCCGATCAGCGGTGGCAGTGCGCTCAAGCTCACGACCGCGCGGTGGTTCACGCCGGTCGGCCGCTCGATCTCGAAGCAGGCCGACGACGAGGAGGAGGAATCCAGCGCGCCGAGCGCGCCCACGCCGAAGTCCGAACGTGAGAAGTTCAACACGGACGGTGGTCGTGTCGTGTACGGGGGCGGGGGCATCA
>DASURJ010001139.1:0-10011 GCA_036280115.1 Gemmatimonadaceae bacterium | reverse complement strand
TCTTGAAGAACTGCCCGGGGTCGAAGAACCGATCGACCTGATCGTACACGGGCCCCGGGTATCGCCGGTCCTGAAACCGGGTATGCGCGCTGTCGGCGACGCGCGAGGTCCGCTCGACCGGCGCGCCGGTCGCGTCGATGTAGCTGGAGCCGTTCTCCAGGTAATAGTGGTACCGCGCCCAGTCGATCTCGCCGGCGAGCGCGTTCGATCCGATCTCGGAGCGCGCGGTCACGCGCGTGGCGCCCGACGTGAGGTCGGAACCGCGCCGGGTCCGAATCTGGATGACGCCGGACGCCGCGCGCGATCCGTACAGCGACGCCGCCGCCGCACCTTTCACGATCTCGATGCTCTCGATGTCCGACGCCTCGAGGTCGGCGGTCGCGCCGCCGAACGACTGACTCTGAATGACGCCGTCCACGACGATGAGCGGCGCGTTCGACCGGCTGATGCTCGTCGGCGTCCGGAGCTGGATGTTCGTACCGCTGCCAGGCTGGCCCAGTGGTACGACCGTCGCGCCAGCGACCTTGCCCTGAATCGTTTCGACGGCGTTCGTCGCGGGAACCGGCGCATTCTCCACATCCACCTTGCCGACGGTGAAGGGGACGCGTGTTCCACTCGTCGGGTCGACCACGCCCGTTGTGACCACGGCCTCGAGGGTCAGCGGGGCGGGCGCCATGCGGATATCGGCCGTGCCCGAGCCGCCACTCACCACCACGTTAGGTACCGTCATGGCACGGAACCCGAGCCGGCGGACCTCGAGCGTATAGGTCCCGTCTGCAACGCCGGTGATGGTGTACCGACCCGCCTCGTCGGTCGTCGCGCCGAGCCGTGTTCCGGCGATCGATACCTGAACCGCCGACAACGTGCGTCGGCTCGCAGAATCGGTCGCGGTCCCTGTGATGCGCCCGGAGCCTGTCGGTGTTTGTCCGACAGCCGGGCTCGCGAGTGCCGTCAGCGCCACCACGACGGCGCAGGCACCAGCAATGAACGAACGATGAACCATCACCGCCTCCGTCTTACGTTAGTGTGGGGTGCGAATATGAGAGTGCGAAACACGCACGGTCAACGACGGATGTGCTCGGATCGCGGAGCCGTGCGTGACTCGAGCATCGATGTCGATCGCAGGCGCGACGCAGCGTTCACCGGCATCTCGCAGTCGCTCCATCGTCGATCGGCGGAGCCGCACGACACCGGCACGCGATATGACCGTTTCATTAGGCAATCTCAACCCAACGAGGCGTCCATGCGCACTCGCTTCCGAGGTCTCGCGCTCGCCGCGAGCGTCGCTGCCATGCTGGTGGCCCTGCCATCCTGCGCGAGCCGGCGTGGCGCGGCCGAGGAACGGCCGACGACCACGCTGATCGTCGACAACCGGTCGTCGTTCGAGATGACCATCTACGTCTGGCGCGGGGCGGAGCGCATTCGGCTCGGGACAGCCCGTGCCGTCAGCGAGACGCGCCTTCCGCTTCCGCAGGGGATGATCTTCGGCCCGACGCCGCTGCGCTTTCAGGCGGATCCCATCGGGTCGCAGCGCGCGCCGATCACGTCGGAGATCCTCGTGAACGAGGGTGACACCGTCGGGCTTCGCATACCGCCGGTGTGACGACGATCCGGCGGCAGCGCGCACCGCCGGACTGGTCGGTACACGTCGGGGAATCGGCCTCGTGTTCGTTCGCTCGAACACGCGCCGCTCGCGCCTCGACCCCGGGCCGTGGCCGAATCGATACCCTCCGACGGACGTTAGGTGGTCGTCAGCGGAATGTCAGCGCTGTCACACCACCAAGGAGGGGATACATGAATCGATCCTTCTGTCTACGCGTGCTCACGCCGCTCGCCCTCGCGTCGGCTGTGCTCGGCGCACAGGAGACCCCGGTTGCGGGTCAGGGCGGCACCATCACGGGCACGGTCCGCGACCGCGCGACGCAGCAGCCGGTCGCGTCGGCGCAGGTCTCGCTCATCGGCACGACGCGGGGCGCGCTCACGAACGACCAGGGCGTCTACCGCATGGCCAACGTCCCGGCGGGCACCTACCAGGTACGCGTGCTGCGGATCGGGTATCAGGCGTCGGTCCTGCCCGTGACGGTCACGACGGGCCAGACCACGACACTGGACATCCCGTTAGGCGCGACCGTCGTCACGCTCGACCAGGTCACCGTGACGGCGACCGGCGAGCAGATCCGCCAGCGGGAGACCGGCAGCAGCGTCGCCACGATTGCCCCCGCCGTCGAGGAGCTGGCGGCGACGAGCAACATCACCGACGTGCTCAACTCGCGCGCGCCGGGCCTCTACGTCCAGCAGGCGAGTGGCACGGCGGGCGGCGGCTCGCGCCTTCGCGTCCGCGGCGCGAATTCTCTGTCGTTGTCCAACGAGCCGCTCCTCATCATCGACGGCGTGCGCGCGAACAACGACGTCGGTAACCGGGAGCAGGTGAACATCTCGAGCGCCAACACGCTCGGGACGAATGTCGCGACCGGCGGACAGACGGTGTCCCGCCTCAACGACATCAACCCCGAGGACATCGAGACCATCGATGTAATTCGCGGTCCCTCCGGTGTGGCGTTGTACGGCACCGCGGCCGCGAACGGCGTCATTCAGATCACGACGAAGCGCGGCCGTGCCGGCCGCACGCGCTGGTCGATGCACCTCGAGGGGGGCAGGGCCACCAACGAGACCGATTTCCCGGATAACGTCGCGATGCGCGGCCGCAACGCCAACGGCGAAACGGTGCAGTGCAACATCGACGCGCGGACGCGCAACCTCTGCACGCCAGACGAGCTCGTGTCGCGCAACCCGCTCACGAACCTCAGCCCGTTCCGCAACGGAAACCGCCTCGCCGGCGGTCTCAACGCGTCCGGCGGCACGGAGCGCTACAGCTTCTATGTCGGGGCGGACTACGACGGCGAGACGGGCGTGCTGCCGACGAGCTTCTCTCGCAAGGCGGCCGTTCGCGGCAACCTCCGCACACAGCTGCGCAGCAACTGGGATCTCTCGTTCAACAACAGCTACGTCCGCGACAACACCCAGCTGCCCATCAGCGACAACAGCACGCTCGGCTACATGGGCGTGGGCCTTCTTGGCCGACCGCTGCAATCCGATACGCTCAATGGCGGATGGTTCAACCGCATAGGCCCCGAGCAGATCGACTTTCTGAACGTCGGCGTTCGCTCGAATCGGTACAGCAACTCCGTCAACACGAACATCCAGGCGCTGCCCTGGCTCAGCATCCAGGGCGTGGCGGGGCTCGATTACGTCAATCAGCTGACGAAGCAGGTCATTCCGCCGAACCGCGTGTTCGTGGCGGATTACCCGCAGGGAAGCGTCGATTCGAACCCGTGGAACATCTACAACTGGACGTCGCAGGCGACGGCGACGGCGTCCTTCACGCCGTTCACGGACATTCGCTCCTCGACGCAGGTCGGCGCGCAGTACGCGCAGGAGACGTTCCAGGGCACCAGCGCGCGTGGCGCCGTGCTGACGCCGGGCTCCAGCTCACTCAGCGGGACGAGCGCCCGGTTCCGCGTCGCGGAATACAACACGGACAACGTGCTGCTCGGCATCTTCGCGCAGCAACAGATCTCGTGGCGCGATCGGTTGTTCGTGAACCTCGGCATTCGCGGCGACCGCAATAGCGCGTTCGGCGAGCGCTTCGGCTGGGTGACGTACCCGACCATCAACGCCTCGTGGGTCGCGAGCGAGGAAGGCTTCTTCCCACAGAACCCCGTGGTGTCGTCGGTTCGCGTCCGCGCCGCCTACGGGCAGTCGGGGCGTCAGCCGAACTTCCGAGACGCGATCACGTACCTGAACCCGACGGTCGTGCGTGTCGACAACGCGGAGCTCCCCGCGGTGACGTTCACGCAGGCCGGCGTGGGCGACCCCGCGCTCAAGCCCGAGCGCACGGCGGAGTATGAGCTCGGCTTCGACGCCGGGATCGCGAACGATCGTCTGAATCTGCAGGTCACCTACTACGACAAGACGACGCGCGACCTCCTCGTACAGCGGCCACTGGCGGTGTCTGTCGGCGGGTCCGACACGCGGTTCGAGAACATCGGCCGCATGCGCAACAAGGGCTGGGAAGGGCAGATCTCCGGTACCGTGATGAAGACCGAGCCCGTGGCGCTCGAGCTGACGCTCGGGGGCAGCTTCAACGACAACAAGCTCGAGGAGCTCGGTGCGGGAATCGCGCCGATCAACCTCAATAGCGCGCGCCAGCAGCATCGGAGTGGCTACCCGGCGGGCGGATGGTGGCAGCGCACATACACGTACAGCGACGCGAACAACGATGGCATGATCGCGCGGTCGGAAGTGCAGTTGAGCGACACGGCCGTCTTCCTGGGCAATGCGTTGCCGACGCGCGAACTTCAATTCCAGCCCGCACTGACGCTGTTCCGCAACGTGCGCGTCCAGGCGCTGCTGAGTCATCGGGGCGGCTACAAGACGCTGAACAACACGGACCGCTTCCGCTGCGTGTTCGCGCAGAACTGTCTCGCGATCAACGACCCGTCGCAGCCCCTGGCGGAGCAGGCGGCGGCGATCGCCGGATTGCTCACGACGGACGCGGGATACATCGAGGACGCGACGTTCACGCGACTGCGCGAGGTGTCGGTGTCGATCACGGCGCCTCGTCGCTGGGCTGCCGCGGCGCGGACCGACAACCTGAGCCTGACGCTGTCGGGTCGTAACCTGGCGCTGTGGACGGACTACAAGGGCCTCGATCCGGAAATCACGTCCACGCCTAACCAGAACTTCTCGACGTCCGACTTCCTTACGCTGCCGCCGGTACGGTACTTCACGGCGCGTCTGAACTTCACGTTCTAGCCGTCGTTCCGAGCGGAGCGCCGCGAAGCGCCGCAGTCGAGGAATCGTTGTGTCATTCCGAGCGGAGGCCCGATGGGCCGCAGTCGAGGAATCGCAATCATCCCTGGAGAGGGACCCCTCTGCCGGGACGACGGCGATTCCTCATCACCCGCTTCGCGGGTACCCGGCTCGGAATGACAACGCTCTTTCGGGACGACTGCGATTCCTCGCTTCGCTCGGAATGACAAGGCTTGCTCGGACACGACCATTGCCACGTCAACATTCCACGCCCCCATATATGACCATCCTGATGTTTCGGCGCCGCAGCCGCCACACGCTCGCGACGCTCACGCTACTCCTCGCTGCCGGTTGTAGCACCGATGAGGTGCTCAGCGTCGAGGACCCGGATGTGGTGCGGCCGGGCGCGCTCAGCGATCCCGCGAACCTCCCCGTCCTCCTGACCTCCGCGTATGCCGAAGTGCTCGCCGGGTACAACGGAGGCACGTTCGAGGGCATGGTGAACTATTCGGGGCTGCTCGCCGATGAGTTCATCCAGACCGAATCGTTCCCGACGCGATTCGAGGTGGACACGCGCAACATGCTCGTGGGCAACTCGAGCCTGCTCGGGATTTTCCGCGAGCTCTCACGCGGACGCGCCGCGGCCGAGCGGGCCGCGCGCAAGTACGTCGAGCTCGATGAGGCCGACGCACTCGGACGCGCCGAAGCGCTCAACCTCGCCGGATTCGCGTACATCCTGTTCGGCGAGAACTACTGCTCGGGTGTTCCGTTCAGCACGCTCAACGACGACGAGTCGATCACATACGGAGCGCCGCAGACGACGCAGGAGATGTTCGAGATCGCGATCGCCAAGTTCGACACCGCCATTAACGTCGCGACGGCGGTGGGGGATAACGGCACGCGGTTCGTCAACGCGGCACGAGTTGGACGCGCTCGTGCGTTGCTCGATCTCGCCCGGTACGCCGACGCCGCCGCCGCGGTGGCCGGTGTCTCCGCGGACTTCAAGTTCGAGCTTCAGCATTCCGACAACTCCGCGCGCCAGAACAACGGGGTGTGGGCGCTCTCGATCAACGGCGGTCGCTGGGGCGTCGCCGACCGCGAGGGCGAGAACGGGCTCCCGTTCCGCACCGAGTCGGACGTCCGGGTAGCCAGCCGCCCGCGCTCGAGCAACAACGGAAACGGCTTCGACGGCGGCCCGATGTTCGAGGCCAGAAAATACGCGGCGCGAAACACCCCGGTGATCCTCGCCGACGGGGTCGAAGCAGAGCTGATCAAGGCCGAGGCCCAGCTGCAGGCCGGCGATGCGGCCGGAATGCTCGCGGCGCTCAACGCGTTGCGCGCGAACGCCGCGGTCCTGACGGCGCGAGGCTACACCGGCACGCTCGCGCCGCTCACGGATCCCGGGACGGCGGTGGGGCGGCAGGATCTGTTGTTCCGCGAGCGCGCCTACTGGCTGTTCCTCACCGCCCACCGGCTCGGCGACATGCGCCGGCTCATCCGGCAGTACGGGCGCGACTCGGAGGCAGTGTTCCCAACGGGCCCGTACTCCTCGAATGGTCGCACGAGCATCTACGGGACGGATACGAGCTTCCCGATTCCGGTTGAAGAGCTCAATAACCCGGAGGTTCCGTCGAATAGCCCGCCGAACCTGAAGGGGTGCTTGAGCCGGGACGCCTAGCTCCAAGCGTCATCGCGCCCTGTCGGCATCGCGACCGGTCTTGCTCGGGAAGAGGCAGGAGGGGGATGGACAGAATTAACAGGATGACGAAGATGTCCATCTAGGCGGCAGGGTCGGTCTCGCAAGCGGGCTGAAAAAGCGAGGGGGAAACGGCCGCCCGGGACGCCACCGTCCCTGAAAGCCGTTCCCCCCATCATTTCAAGCCGCTTGCGAGAGCAACGCCGCCGCCGCACGGGACATCTTCGTCATCCTGCCCATCCTGTCCATCCCCCTCCTGCCTTTCCCCGCCTGGACCGGTCGCGTTACCGACAGGGCGAGATGATGCGCGGAGGAGGACTTGCGTACCCTAGGACTCCGAGGTATATACCTCGGAGTCCTAGGGTAACTCACGTCCGAGTCACCCCGCACCACCCGGATGATCGGAGCCAATGGCGGACGCCACCACCGATTTCCTCAAAGGCACCCTCGACCTGATGGTCCTGAAGACCCTCTCCTGGGCGCCGGCGCACGGCTACGGCATCGCCCGCTGGATCGAGCAGTGCACCGACGACGTGCTCCAGGTCGAGGAAGGGTCGCTCTACCCGGCACTCCACAAGCTCGAGGAGCGTGGCCTCATCGTGGCCGAGTGGGGAGTCACGGAGCACAACCGGCGCGCGAAGTTCTACCGCCTCACCGCGGCCGGGAAGAAGCAGCTTGCCGCCTCGCGCGACTACTGGGCGCGCTTCGCCGGGGCGGTCTACAAGGTGCTCGAGACCGCGCCCGCCGCGCGCTGACGTTCGAAGCCCGTGTCCGACTCACGAGAGACGCCACCGCCTGACGCGCGTCGGGCCGCGATGTGGCGCCGGTACCTGCGGTTCTGGGGCCCGCGCGCCGAAGCGGACGTCGACGACGAGCTCGCGTTCCACATCGACATGCGCGCGCGCGACTACGTGGCGCGCGGGATGTCGGAGTCCGAGGCGCGTCGCGCCGCCACCCGCCGGCTCGGTGACCTCCGAGCGGCGCGCGCCGAGTGCATTGCCATCACATCGAGAAGAGAGCGACGCATGACCCGCGCCCAGATCGTTGACGCTTTCGTGCAGGATGTGCGCTACGCGGTCCGGACCCTGGGGCGCCAGAAGGGGTGGACCGCCGTCGCGATCGCGACGCTCGCCCTGGGGATCGGCGCGAACTCCGCCGTGTTTAGCGTGGTGAACGCGCTCCTGCTGCACCCGCTGCCGTACCCTGACGCGGATCGCATCGCATTCGTGTATCTGGAGCCCACGCAAGGGAACCAGACGGGCGTGCGGGTCGTCGTCAATCCGAATGCACCGCAATTGCGCGCGTGGAAGGAGAACGCACGGTCGTTCGAGGCGCTCGAGCCGTACCTGGCATCGGACCGGGCGATGCGCTCCGCCGACGGAACGATCGCGACGGTGCGTGCCGGGTCGGTCCTCCCGAGCTTTGCGAGCTTCACCGGCACGCGACCGGTGCTTGGGCGCTCGCTTACCGATGCCGATCTCGCCGAGGGCAGCCGAGTCGCCTTGCTGAGCGAGCCGTTCTGGCGGTCACGCTTCGGCTCGGACTCCAGCATTCTCGGCAAGCCCATCACGCTCGATCGTGAGCCATACACGATCGTCGGCGTCATGCCGTCGTCGTATCGGCTCCCGCGACTCAGCGAAACGGTGAGTGATGTGTGGCTGCCGCTCCGCCTTCGCGATGACGTCTTTGGCGTGTCGATGATCGGCCGGCTGCGGCCGAACGTGACATTCGCGGCCGCGGCCGCGGAGCTCGACTCCATATACGCCCGATCGGAGCTGTCGAAAGGCGATCACGGCGACTTTCGCGCGAGGCTCAGTTCGCCGTCCCAGATGGTGAGCTTCCGCGAGTCGCTCGTCCTGCTGTCGGCCGCGGTCGCACTGGTGCTGCTCATTGCCTGCGGGAACGTGGCGCATCTGCTGCTCGCGCGGACAGCCGGCCGGCAACGCGAGCTCTCCATTCGCGCCGCCCTTGGCGCGAGCCGCGTCCGAATCGTCAGGCAGCTGCTCACCGAGAGCCTGCTGCTCGGCGCCGCCGGGTGCGTTGGTGGCCTCCTGATCGGGTGGCTAGGGCTCAACGCGCTCGTGGCGCTGCGTCCCGACTCGCTCCCCGAACTCGCGCAGGCGCGCGTCGACCGCACCACGCTGGCGGCGACCGCGGCGCTTGCCGCACTGACCGGACTGGCGGTCGGCGCCTTGGGCGCCGTGCATGCGTTGCGCCACTCCGCCCACGAGGCGCTCAAGGCAGGCTCGTTAGGTCTGTCGCAATCGCGTCGCCAGCGACGATTGCGATCGGTGCTGGTCGTGAGCGAGATGGCGGTGTCGACGGTGCTGCTCGTCGGGGCAACGCTCCTGGTTCGGAGCATTGTGCACCTGCAGGCAATCGATCCCGGTTTCGAGCCGGCGGGTCTCTACGGCGTCCGCGCGTCGCTCCCGCGGGACACGTACAAGACGCGGCAGGCGCGCCGGGAGTTCGCCATGCAGTTGATGGAGCGAGTACGGCGGGCGCCCGGGATTCGCGGCGTGACCATCGCGTCGGGTGCGCCGCCGAGTCGTAGCTTCGTGATCGGCGCGTTGCAGATCGAAGGGCAGCCCGCGCCGGCTACCGGCGCGACGGGATTCGTGGACTACAACGAGGTGGATCCCGATTTCTTCCGCGTCATGGGGATCAAGCTCCTCGAAGGGACTCCCATCACCGACACGTCGGCCGCGGCACGGCAGGCGCTCGTGAACGCCGGATTCGTGCGGAAGCACTGGCCGGGCCAGTCGGCCATCGGGCGTCGCTTCCGCGTGGTGTACGACGGCAAGGAAGAGTGGAACACGATCGTCGGCGTGGTCGACGACGCGTTCACCGGGGGGCTGACGTCCGAGGCGAGCACGCCGATGTTCTACAGGGCGGCTGGCGAGTTCTTCGAGCCCACCATTCTCGTGCGCGCGGCACCCGGCGCGGACCCGATCGCGACGGTGCGGTCGCTCATTACGCAGGCCGACCCGACCCTCTCACCGCCGGAGATTACGAACATCGAGCACGCGATGCAGCGGAGCATCGCCGGCCCGCGATTCACGATGACGCTGCTCGTCGTGTTCACCGGTCTCGCCCTCGTGCTCGCCGCGATCGGGCTCTACGGCGTGCTGGCGTTCACCGTGACCCAGCAGACGCGCGAGATCGGGATCCGGATGGCGTTAGGCGCCACGCGATCGGGCATCGCCCGCTCGGTCCTGCGGGGCGGCGTCGTGCTGGCCATCGTCGGCGTCGTCATCGGTCTCACGGGTGCACGCTGGGGCACGATGCTCCTCGATCACATGCTGTACGGTGTGGGTCGCACCGACGCCGCGTCATTCGCCATTGGCGCGCTCGTGTTGATCGCGACGGCCGTGATCGCGTGCCTCGTCCCGATGCGGCGCGCCGTGGCGGTCGACCCGCTCGTTGCCATTCGCGCGGACTGAACGGACTGCTCGGCGTACCCGCCGTTCGCGCTTCGCCTTTCGTACCCGTCGTTCGCGCCT
>DASURJ010001138.1:0-2319 GCA_036280115.1 Gemmatimonadaceae bacterium | reverse complement strand
GATCACGACGAGCGCGATCACCAGGAGAATGTGGATGATGCTGCCGACGTTGGCCACGAAGGCACCGAGGAGCCAAAGAATGAGCAGGATGATGGCGATCGTCCAGAGCATGGCGTGCCCCCTGAGAAAGATTGTGTCCTGTGACGCGCGCCACTCGTAAGAGCAACAGGCATGCCGAGCGTGGTCGTCATCCCGCGCCAAATAATTCGGTCTGCGGCGCGCCTCCGGCACGTGATGGTGGATACGTCACCTGGCCGTTCGAGACCCGGGCGAAGTCGGTGAGGGTGTGGGCGCCCGTCGATGCATCGAGGACGTGACGGACCTCACAACCCCGGGCCACGAGTGCGTCGGAGATCAGCGAGCGGTGGCATCTCCACGGAACCGCTTCCGCGCACATGATCGTCGTTGGGCACTGCGCGGCGGTGGCGATGAGGCCTTCGATGGCATCGCGGAACAGTGGAGTCGACATGTGGTCGGCGTACGCGCGGAAGCTCTCGTTCCGCCAGGCCCCATTCGGAGAATCCGGCCGTGGACGACGCCGCCCGCCGAGGTGCGGCGCATGCGCATAGGCGACGCCGTTCGACGCGAGCGACGCCGCCAGGGCGTCACGATCGAAGTGCGGGAACCGTCGAGACGCCGGGAACGCGCGCACGTCGACCAGCGCACGAATTCCCTCGCGCCGGAGCAGTGCGAGAAGATCCTCGATCGGTCGCGTGGAATGTCCGATCGTGTAAACGACGACCATCACTCCGCCAGATCTCTCGTGCGCTCCGTGGTCCGCTCGACTTTACGCTCGACGGGCCGCTCCCGTTCGTCTCTCGTCCGCGCATGGTGCTCCGCGAGGTGATGCGCCGATTGACGTCCGAGCAGAATGCGCGTCGCACGAACATCGTGACCGACGTCGATCAAGAGGATCGCGAGATCTCCACTCGCCCAGAGCAGGCCAGCCAGGACGATCAGCCGGCTTCCCTCGGCGAGGAGCGTCGGGATCGCGGCCCGGCCCTGCATCGTTATGCCGGTCACCGCTTCCGCGATGAGCAGCAGCACGAGGATGAGCGCCATCAAGCGGAAGAGCTTCGCCACGTAGCGGAGCCCGACGTACGGCTCCAGATCGGCCGCGCGCACGTGCATTACCGTCTCCGCTCCGGGACGCCGGTGGTCGGCGCCATCGCCAGCGGCATCCGCCGGACCGAGCGGAGGGGCCCCACAGTGCTGGCAGGCCGTGGACAGGTCCGGGCGCGCCTTCCCGCAGGCCGGACAGTGGCCCGCGGCCGCCGCGGCCGTATCGTGCGCTTCCCGTGAGGATGTCATCAGCTGTCTCCTGTGCCGATCCATCGGGCGCGATAGCCCCGAGTATCGATGTGGGTGAACGGCCCGTGGCCGGGCGCTGCCGGATACACGCCGGCGCCGCCGACGAGTCGCGGATGGTTGCGTTCGACGCGGTCGACAGCGTCCTGAATCACACGGGCGTCGCCAATGTTCACGCGACCATCGCCGTTCAGGTCGTCCATGCTGCCGTTGCCGTCGTTGTCGATGTAGATGTCTGCCGCGTCGCCGTACATGTGACGGCTCAGCGACGCCCGCCCCCGCGGGTCGCCGCCCGAGCGATTGTACATCGGGGTGCGAAAGCCGCTCAGCACCTTCACACCCTCCGTGCGAATGCCCAGCGCGCGAAGCTCCCCCAGCACCAGCTCCAGCTTGTCGAGAAGCCGCGTCTCGAGCACGAGATATTTCGGCCAGACGTCGAACTGGTTCTTGGTGAGAAAATCCCCGAGCCGAAAGTGCTCGCTCACGGGCGTGTTCCGATTCTCGAGTGTCACCTCGATGAATCCGCGCGGCGGCGCATAACGAGCCCGCCTCCTCGACCGCTCGCTCGGCCAGCTGCCGAGGTAGTACAGCCCGATGCGCCCGCGCTGCTTCGCGCTGAAGGGAGTGAGCGTGATGACGTTGAAGTCGGTGAGCGGGCGGATCGCATCGCCAATCCTGACCGCCACGCGCCACATCCCCGGCGCTTCGGGCGCCGGGATCACCACCGAATCCGCCGTCGCCGTGTCGGTGATCTCGCCCGCCGAGTAGTGGACAGAGGTGCCCGGTGGCAGGGAGTCGGCGCCCAGCGGCGCGCCGGACTCTCGGAACTGCACGCGCAGACGGCCACTCTCGCCGCGCAATGGGAGAAGCGCGGTCAAGGCGGCATCGGTGAGGTAGGCCGCGGTCGGCGCGTCGGCGCTCGTGAGCCCGCTCGTGATCGCCGCCGTGACGCGCGTGGGCGCGGCCGGATCACCCGTCCGTGCGGACGCCGTCGCGACGGACCATGTCCAC
>DASURJ010001137.1:0-6165 GCA_036280115.1 Gemmatimonadaceae bacterium | reverse complement strand
GTCGCACCAAAACGATGATTCAGGGGTCAGAGTCCTAACGCATCTTCTTGTTGCGGCGTTCGACCAAATTCTTGCACTCTGACCGGGACGCTGCGTCCGAGATCCGCCGCCTGGCGTGGCGGGCCGGTCGGAACGGCGATGACGCGGAACAAGCCGAAACGGCCGGATGACGGCTCTGCACCGGCGCCGCGTCGCGCGAGGCCGCGCCGCTTCGGCATCCAGAACGGAGGGGATAACGGATGAGGGGATGAGGGGGATGAGAGAGATCGCTCGCCGTCCGGGACGCGCCCTCGCGCCGGGGCCGTAACTGATGGGGAACTGCTCTCAGGGTGAGTGGCGTCCCGAGCGGCCGGTCCCCCTTCAGTCACGTTCCGGCGAGCGGAGCTTTCAGTCACTCCGGATGATGTCGCTCATCCCCTCATCCCCCTCATCCGTTCTCCCTCTTCTGGATGCCTAACCGGGCTCCAGACCGTCAACGCATCCGGCCGTTTCGGCCCTTCCCGCGTCATCGCCGTTCCGACCGGCCCGCCACGCGGCACCCCGGGCGCGCAAGATGTTCTCCGCGGCCCCTCCCGCGTCCGCCCCTGCCGCGGCCTCCGCGACCGCCCGATGGCGCGACGAGATGAAACGATGCGTTAGGACTCTGACCCCTAGTGTCGCGGCTGGCGGTGTCGCTGCGGGCTCCCTGTTTGGCAGCCAGCCGCCAGCCGCTGTCAGGAGCCTTCCAGCTCGGAGCTGCAGCTAGCAGCCTGCCAGCCGCCAGCGGGCTTCGCAGCTAGCAGCAGCCCTACTTCCCAACCACCACGACCGACCGCGGCGGCGTCAGCTCGTTAGGCTCGGCCGGTGGGGCCGCCGGGTCGCGCACCCACTGCGTGTCGTCCACGACGTAGGAGTAGCTGTGCCGCCCCGGGGCGAGCGCGAGCGTCACGGCCCATCGGCTGCTGTCCGACGTGCGCGCGAGCGGCGTGGCGCGCGGGTCCCAGCCATTGAAGTCGCCGGCGAGCGCCACCCGGGACGCCGCCGGGGCGGTCAGGATGAACTGCACGATGCGAAGCGTGTCCCGGAACGCGGAAACCGCCGACGCCACGCTGTCCCCGATGATCACGGCCCGCCGCGCGGGGCCCGATGTGCCCGCAGTTGGCTCGCGCGCGCCGACCGCCATGAGCAGCGCGATGCCCGCGGCCGTCGCCAGCGTTCCGAACGACGCCGCACGAGGTCCGTCGCCGCGAAGACGGCGGACCGTCGCGACGCTCTGACTGCGAGGGCGATGCGAGACCGGCCGGCCGACGCGCGCCGGAACCGGCGGCGGCGCTTCGCGCACCGTGTCCATGAGCCGCCGCTTCGCACCCGGATCGACCGCGACGGGCTCGCGAAGCTCGGCGATGAATTCGACGAGCGGGTCGCGTGCGGGCATCCGGTCAGACACGATTCACCCCCTGTAGGATTTCACGCAGCCGTTCGCACGACCGCTTGACGCGCATCTTGAGCGCGGAGATGCCGGATCCCGTGATCGCCGCCATCTCCTCGTAGCTCAACCCTTCGACGTAGTGGAGCAGGAACGCTTCGCGCTGCTCCGGCCCGAGTTGCGCGAGTGCTCGCGAGACCTCCTCTCGCAACGCCGCCCGCTCGGCCGGGTGGGCCTCCGCAGCCTCGGGAAGCGTTTCGTCGACCTGTTCGGCGAACAGCTGCTCGCGCCGCCGTCCCATGGCGCTCACGGTGCGGGCGCGGTTCACGAGAATCCGCAGCATCCACGCGCCGAACCGCTCGCGTTCCTCGTAGCGGCCGAGCGCCCGGTACGCGCGCAGGAACGTGTCCTGGACGACTTCCTCGGCATCCTCGCGGTTGCCGACCAGATGGACCGCGAACCGGACGTAGTGGTCGTAGTAGCGCTCGACGAGGATCGAGAACGCGTCGACGTCACCGCCCAGCACTCGCTGCACGATCGCGGCGTCAGAGGTCTCCACGAACAATCAACTCCCGGTGCACGCAAACGGTCACAGGCCCTCCCTTCCCAATCTACCTTTACGGCGATCCCGCAACACGACCGACAACCCGACGGAGCCGACATGCACCCCAGCATCGGACCGGTGGCCGAGCAGTTCCGTATCACGACCAACCTCTTCATCAAGGCAATGGATGGGGTCTCCGCATCGGAGGCCATGCGACGGCCGGCGGACTGGTCGAATCCGCTGCTCTGGTTGGCGGGCCACGTGACGCAGTTCAGGAGCCGCTTGCTGACGCTCGTCGGGGCGCCGCGCGACTTCCCGTGGGAGCGCATCTTCGATACGGGAGCGAAGGTCGGTCCAGCGTCGATGTACCCGCCACCGGCAGAGATCGTCGCGCTCTGGGAGGAGTTCTCGGCGTTACTGGAGGAGCGACTCGCGGCTCTGACGGAGCCGGAACTGCTGGCGCCGCCGGGCCTCAGGGTGCCTTCGACCGACGCGACCCTGCGCGGCGCCATCGGGTACTTCTCGCTCCATGAGGCCTATCACGTCGGGCAGATGGGATATGTCCGGAAATGGCTGGGGATGACGCCGATCATCGATTCGCCGGCATAGCCGCTGCGCATACACGCCGCGGGGCGGGGTGACGGGCAGGAGGCGTTTTGGGTTTGGCGAGCATGGAGGTTCCGACCATGCGGCGACTGGCGAAGATGAGGGGCGCGGTCCTGGGGGTTCTGTTCGGTCTCGTTGCCGGGTGCAGCAACCCGTTCAGCGGCGATGATGAGACGCGGATCCGCCTTCTCAATGCAAGCGGGTTCGAGTTCACGAACGTCACGTTCTCGTCGGGGATGTCGCAGCTCGAGTTCACGCGGATCGGTCCTGGCGAAGCGACCGAGTACCGGAATGTGGAGGAGGCATACCGCTACGGCTATTTCGACGCGCTGATCGATGGCCAGCGTCGCACCATTCAGCCGATCGACTACGTCGGGGAGAGCACGATCGGCGACGGGGACTTCACGTACGTGATCACCGTGGACCCGACGACGCGCCAGCCGTCGGTGGCGCTCCGGCGGGATTAGCTACGCCGCCGGGGCTGAGGCGGCGGCCTCCACGGCGTGCGACGGCGGGGGCGGGCTCGATCGAGCCCGCCCCCGCCGTTTTCGTCCGGTCCTCGACGAACGATCCTCTCACCGACAGCTTTGGGCCGGCCGCGGTTCCCGGCTCCCGATTCCCGATTCCCGTTTCCCGATGTCCGATCGGTTCCGCTCTCTTGCCGCGACGCGATGGCGCGTCGCCATCACGCTGACCGCGGCGATCGTCGCGATCTACTTCGGGTTCATCCTGCTCATCGCCTACAACAAGCCGCTCATGGGTCGCTTGCTCGTGCCCGGGTTGAGCGTCGGCGTGCTGCTCGGCGCGCTCGTGATCGTCGCGTCGTGGCTGCTCACCTGGGTGTATGTCCGATGGGCGAACACGCATTACGACGCGGGGCTGGACGAGGTTCGGCGCAGCGAGGGCGCCCGATGATCGCGATGCTGCAGGACGCGCCGGCGCAGGCGGCGGTCCAGACGCGTCTCGGTGAGCCTAACGTGATCGCGATGGTGTTCTTCTTCGCGTTCATCGCCATCACGCTCGGGATCACGTACTGGGCGGCCCGGCGGACGCGCACGACCGAGGAGTTCTACGCGGCCGGTCGGACGGTGACGCCCGGTCAGAACGGCCTCGCCCTCGCGGGTGACTACATGAGCGCCGCGTCGTTCCTCGGCATCGCAGGACTCGTCTCGACGACGGGATTCGACGGGCTCATCTACTCGACCGGATGGCTCGTCGGCTGGCCGGTGGTGCTCTTCCTTATCGCCGAGCCACTCAGGAACCTCGGGAAGTACACCTTTGCCGATGTGGTGGCGGCGCGGCTCCGCCAGACACCAGTGCGAATCGCGGCCGCGATCGGCACGCTCGCGACCGTCACGTTCTATCTCATCGCGCAGATGGTGGGGGCGGGCGGATTGATCCGACTCATGTTCGGGTTGTCCTACGAGACCGCGGTCATCATCGTTGGCGCGGCGATGATGGCGTACGTGCTCTTCGGCGGCATGATCGCGACGACGTGGGTGCAGATCGTGAAGGCGCTGCTCCTGCTCGGAGGCGCGGCGTTGCTGGCGGTGCTGGTACTCGCGCGGTTCGGCATGAACCCGGTCGCGCTGTTCGCGGCCGCGGCGTCTCGTTATGGTGACGCGGTGCTCGCGCCGGGGCGTTTGGTGGCCGCGCCGCTCGACGCGGTGTCGCTCGGCATGGCGCTCATGTTCGGGACGGCGGGGTTGCCGCACATTCTGATGCGCTTTTACACGGTGCCCGACGCGCGCGCGGCGCGGACGTCGGTGTTCTACGCGACGGGGCTCATCGGGTTCTTCTATCTCATGACCTTCGTCCTCGGGTTCGGTGCGATGGTGCTGGTTGGTCCGGAGGCGATCCGTGGTGTGGATCCGGGCGGGAACATGGCGGCACCCCTCCTCGCGGAAGTGTTGGGCGGAACGCCGTTCCTCGGCTTCATTGCCGCGGTGGCGTTCGCGACGATTCTCGCTGTCGTGGCCGGGCTGACGCTGTCGGGCGCGGCGGCGCTGTCGCACGACCTGTGGGTGAGCGTCGTCCGTCGCGGCGAGGCGGACGCTCGCGAGCAGCTTCGCGTCGCGCGGGCCGCGACGATCGCGCTTGGCGTCGTGGCGGTCGTGCTCGGCATCACGTTCAAGGGGCAGAACGTCGCGTACATGGTATCACTCGCGTTCGCCATCGCGGCGAGCGGGAACTTCCCGGCGCTCGTGCTCTCGATCTTCTGGCGCCGCTGCACGACGGAGGGCATCGTCGCGAGCATGGTGATCGGCACGGTGACGACGCTGCTGCTGATCTGGCTTTCGCCGACGATCCAGGTGGACATTCTCAAGGAGAGCGGCGCGTGGTTCCCGCTCAAGAACCCGGCGCTGGTGACGATTCCGTTGTCCTTCGCGGTCGGGATTCTCGTGTCGCTCGCGACTCGCGACGACGTGGCGTTCGAGAAGTTCGCCGCGGCGGAGCGGCGGATGCACGTGGGGGTAGGGGATTAGCCAGCAGCGATCAGCTATCAGCTATCAGCTACCAGCTATCAGCTATCAGCAAAGCGGAGCCCTCGGGACGCTTCTCTCGCATCGACACGCTTCCCGTTGGTTTTGCTTTGCTGATAGCTGATAGCTGATAGCTGATTGCTCCTCCATGCTTCCCGCGTCCCTCTCCGAGCTCAACGCCGCCATCCTCCAGGCGGTCATCACGCTCGGCATCGCGGTGCTCTGCGGTTTTCTGTACTCGCAGTTCCGCAAGCGGTACTTCCTCTGGTGGGCCGTTGCGTGGGCGCTGTATCTGCTCCGCATCGGTGCCATCGGCGGGTTTCTCACGACGGCGGCGGAGCCCTGGCTCTACGCGCATCAGGTGCTCACGGGCTGGACCGCGCTCGCGTTGCTCGGGGCCGCGCTCGCGTTCTCACAGCAGCTCGTGTGGCGGCCGTGGTACACGCTGCTCCTCCTGTTCCCGCCGCTCTGGTCGTACGTCGCGATCTACCGGCTCGAGAGCTTCCTGCTCGCGGCGTGGCCGGCCGTGCTCTTTCTGAGCGGGGCGACGCTCTGGACGGGATGGGTGTTCCGCCGCTACCACCGGCGCGTCGGATCGCGCGCGGCGGGCGTTATCGCGGCGGTGCTCACGCTGTGGGGGCTGCACCATCTCGACTATCCGCTCCTGCGCGCGCGCGGCGCGTGGAACCCGTGGGGATATTACCTCGACATCGGCTTCATTCTCGCGCTTGCCGCGGGGATTCTCCTGCTCGTCGTGGAGGACCTTCGGCGCGGGCTCGCGACGCTGTCCGCGCTCTCCGGCGACCTGCAGGCGGTGGGCGGCGAGAAGGGACGCGCGGCGCCGGGCGACGTCATCGACTCGCTCCTCGCGCGCCCGCTCGCGCTCGGCGGCGTGCGCGGTAGCGCGCTGGCGCTGCGGGCGGACCCGGGCGCGCGAGCCGCCGGGCCAGCGCCTAACGACGGCGTGACATTCGTCCGCGGCGTGGGCGCGTGCGAGGCGTGGGCCGGACGCGCCGCGACTGGCCCCGCGTGGGGGCCCTTGCTCGAGGCGAGGTCGACGGGCGGTCCCGCGGTCGCGCGCGATTGGCCCGACCCGTTCGCCGAGGGTGGGCGCCCGTACGCGTACG
>DASURJ010001136.1:0-10237 GCA_036280115.1 Gemmatimonadaceae bacterium | reverse complement strand
AGGCGACGTAGGGAATGCCAGGGAAAACCGCGTCCTCTCCCGGCATGTTCCAGAACGCGAGGTCGACGGAAAGCTTCTCGCCAAAGAAGCGCAGGCCGTAGGAGATAATGGAGTTCACGTCGTCGCTCGGCAGCAGATAGTTCTCGGTGATGAACGACATGCGGCGGCCGAGCCGCACGTCGGCGCCAAGCATGGCCACCGGGGTGTCGGCAAACTCGCCGCCGGCGTACGCGAGCCCCGTGCCGACGGTCAGGCTCGCGTCCGGCGAGCCCACCGTCCCCACCGCGTACAGGACGCCGAAGGTCGCATTCTCTCCGTCGTCGACGAGCCCACCGGCAAAGCCCGCGAGGCCACCGACCGCGAGATTGAACCTCGGCGACGCGACGACGCCGAGCTTCGGCGTCACGAACAGCACGTTGTCGCTGAAGTCGTCGAACGGGACCACGGACAGACCACCGCCAAGCGTGAAGCGCGACGTGATTCCGCCCTGGACGCTGAGGAAGAGGAGGTAGGTGTCGTTGAAGTATCCCTCACCCTTCCCCAGCATCCGGCCGGTGGGGGAGAACAGGAGTCGTGTCGCGTTAGGGTTCTCCGGCCACACCTCGCCTCGACGGACCGACGCCGGCGCGACCTCGCGGAGGCCAACGATATACTCGCGCGGGATCGACAGTGCGCCGACGGCCGTGACGAATCGAACCGAATCGTCGGTGGCGGCCGTGACACGTCCCACGATCGAGGATCCGTCCCTCAGCCGGATGACCTGGACCTCCGTGGAATCGGTCGTGACGCGGACCGCGACCGGGCGGGACGGCTGCGGTTGCTGGGCGGAACCGGCACTCGCGATCGCGACGTGGACGGTGAGCGCCGCCAACAAGGCAAATGGTCCCAGGAGCAGCGGGCGTACGGTCGGATTCGAGCGCATGGTGATCCTGGCACGGGGAGTGGTCGCGCAGGGCTATACCCTCGGACCCATCGAAACACCACAGGGTCATCGTCCCTCTTGAGGGGCGATAGCCGCCGGGCTAGGCTCCGTGTATGTCGTCCCATCCGGCCCACGAGAAGCGCTCGCCTCGCGTCCCGACAGGCGGATACGTGGAGCACGCGCCGTCCGCCGCACTTCGGCCATTCGTCGAATGTTACTGGACGCGGGAGCCCGGATCGGTGGGACCGGTGGAGCAGAGGCCGCTCGTGCATCGGGTGTTGCCCGACGGGAGCATCGACATCGTGCTGGAGTTCGGCCCGGGCGGCGGTGCCCCGTCGTCGATCCAGGCGGTGGGAACCATGACGCGCGCGCTCGTCGTCAGCGGTGCCTCGGATGAGAGCTTCGTGGGAGTCCGGTTCCGGCCGGCGCGAGCGACCGCGTTCCTGCGCCTGCCGGCCGATGAGCTCACCGACGTGCGTGTCCCGCTCGACGACCTCTGGAGCGACACGGCCGCGGTGCGCGCCGCGTTCGAGATGGCGGTCGAGCGTGAGGCGCGCGTTGCCGCCCTCGAGACCGTGCTGGCGGCGCGGTTGTCACACGTGGCGCAGGTGGAGCACCGCGAGGTCGACGAAGCCGTGCGCCGCATCGTGGCGGCCGGCGGGAGCCTCGGGATCACCCGGCTCGCGCCGGCGTTAGGCGTCACGCGCCAGCACCTCGCGCGCCGATTCGCCGACCTGGTCGGCGTCTCGCCGAAGATCTTCGCGCGGGTCGTTCGGGTCCGTCGCGTCATCGCGGCTGCTCGCGCGACGGCGGCCGGCGAGGCTCCGAACTGGAGTGCGCTCGCGCTCGACGCGGGCTACTACGACCAGGCGCACCTGGTGGATGAGTTTCGCGAGCTCACGGGGCTCGCACCCACAGCGTGGTGGCGCACGCAGCTGACGGGCTGACGCCCTGATTCCATTCTTCCAAGACGGGCGCACCGACCTCGCATAGCTTCCTGTGCAACACTGAGCACGGCGTCACGCCGGCGCCGCCGAAACCCAACTAACCGATCCAACCACCATGACGTACAGTGCGATGAAGAAGCTCAGCCCGGTGATCATGGTAGACGCCATCGAACCCTGTATCCCCTTCTGGGAGCGCCTGGGCTTCGAGAAGACGGCCGAGGTACCCGAGGGCGACAAGCTCGGGTTCGTGATCCTCGCCAGGGACGCGGTCGAGGTGATGTACCAGACGTTCGAGAGCGTGGAGAACGATGCGCCCGGTCTCCTTGCCCGCGACCGCGGGCACGGTGCGGCGCTGTTCATCGAGGTCGGCGACATCGAGTCGGTCGAGCGATCGCTCGCGGGGATCGAGGCCGTGGTACCTCGCCGGAAAACGTTCTATGGGATGGACGAGATCGGTGTCCGTGAGCCAGGCGGGCACGTGGTGATGTTCGCGCAGCCGGTGGCCGCGAGCGCATCCGCATGAGCACGTAGGCGTCAGGCGCGCCGCACACAGGTTGCAGCCCCGCTCGACGATTCGTACGTTGCCGAGAGGCGTAACGTCGATCCCGAACGGGGCTCTGCTCACATGACCACCGAGAATCGTCGTACCGAGGAGTTCAAGGTCAGCGGCGCCGGCCTCAAGGCGAAGCTGAAAGAGGTCATCCGGAAGGGGACGGTCCGCCGGGTGGTCATCAAGAACTCGAAGGGGCGCACGGTCCTCGACATTCCACTCGCGGCGGGCGTCGTGGGCGCGGCACTGCTTCCGTTCTGGGCGGCCGTCGGAGGAATCGCGGCCCTCGCCGCGGACTTCACGATCGTCATCGAGCACGCGGACGACCCGAAGAGCGTCGTGAAGAAGTAGCAGTCATTCCGAGCGGAGCGCCGCGACGCGCAGCGCGAGATCGCCGAACGTGCGCAGGCGGTCGAGGTCCGCCGGGTCGAACTCGATGCGGAATCGTTCCTCGATCGCCATCACGAGCACGACCAGATCCAGCGAGTTCACGCCGAGGTCGCGCAATGAGGTCGTCGCCAGGATCGCGTCCTCACTGACGCCGAGCGATTTCGCGACGAGCTGGCGAACTTCCGTCGCAGTGACGTCAATGACGCTCGCCGAGCTCGCGCCAGCCACGACGACCGCCGGCCGCGCTCCGTTTCCGTTGCGGCGAAGAGTGGGGTCCAGTAGCTCGCGCGCGTTGTCGCGGTAACGCATCGCGGCGTCGTACACGCGCTGATCGACCTCGGTGTACCGGCGCATTGTCTCCGCCACGACCGCGTCCCCTTTCTCGGCCGCATAACGATCGAGGCGATCCTTCACCCAGCTGATGTGGCCGACCTCATCGTCGATCATTCGCTGGAGCGTCTCGAGCACCGCCGGATGCGTGTTCGGCCACTTCATGTGGGCGCGGAAGTGCCGGATGACGCGCTTCTCGAACACCTGGGTCAGCGCCAGGACCTCGAGGAGACTCGTCGGCGTCCCGATCTCGGCGTAATAACGCGTCTGGTATGTCTCGGCCACGCGCTTCGGCGTGCCGCCAACGTCGAGGATCGTTTGCGTCCAGAGCCACGCGTGATGCGCCTCCTCGGCGCAGTGCTCGGTGAGATGCACGCGTAAGTCGTCGTCATCGGTCTCGCGAGCGAGTCGGCCCATGACCAGCGAACCGGCGAGCTCCGACTCGCGGTAGTAGCTCAGGATCCAGAGGTCGTTCTCACTAATCTCCACCGGGGATCGACTCCTTGAGGTGATCGGTCGGCGCGAGGCCACAGAGCAGCCGGATCTTCCGATTCACGGCCATGATCGCCTCGAAGTCATTCTCCTCGGCGACCGGGACCTCGACGACATCGCTTCCGTAGTGACGAAACCGCTCGGCGGCGGCGAGCACCTGTCCCACGAGCGCCGGGTCGCGGTCCACACGCTTCTTCAGCACGTCGCCAGCGCTCGCGCTGTGTCGAAACTCATCGCGCGCCATGTACCCCAGAAGCTCACGCAGCACCGGCTCGCGTGTTCGCCGCGAGATTCGCAGAAAGAAGTACGCGGCAAACAGCTCCGAGGTCATGAAGTTCGTGAGATGCGCGATCAGGTCCCGCTCCTCGTACCGCAGCGCCAACGTCCGCTCGCGCGCGGCGACGAGCGTGGCGGCTGACACGTCCTCGCGCTGAAAGCCCACCCTGTCCAGGTAGCGCGTGAGAGCCGTGAAATGCTTGAGCCCCTCGAACAGCTCCATGCTCAGAACGGCGGTGGCGTCCACATCGTCCCAGACGAGCTGCATGAGCCGTGCGGCGTACACGGGCAGGTAGCCCTCGATGAGCGCGGCGTCGTGCAGCGCGCGATGGAGCTCGCTCTCGGAGCGCGCGACATCGAGATCGATCGCGTCCCACGCGATCGTCGTGTCCAGCGGCCATGCGTTCTCCTCGGTCGCGCGCAGGTGTGCCTCGTAGATCATGACACTCCCACTGGTCGGGGTGATTGACGTCGTTCCGCCTTTCTCGCGACGACGAGCGTCTGCAGCCCCACCTCGTCCTGGCGCGCGGAGACCTCGTGAAACCCGGCAGCGTGCAGCCACCGAATGAGCTCGTCGCCTCGACGATAATGTGTGTTCAGCTCGGCGAGCTGGCGCATCAGGTAGTCGGCGATTCGATCGGGCTGCATCGCGGACGTCGCGAAGACACCGCCTCGACGCAGGCGATCGTAGCAGTTGGTGTAGAAGCGTACGAGCAGCTCGTCATCCAGGAACTCGCCGAGGCCGGTGGAAACGATCACGTCGAGCTCCGACGGGAAGGTCGTGACGTCGAGTGCGTCGCCCTGGGCGAAGAAGAAATGATCCGCTTGGGCTTCGGCAAGCGCATGCGAGAGCTCGAGAGGAACCGGATCCAGGTCGAGGCCGAAGAACGTCGCGCGCGCGTAGACGTCCGGCATCTCGGCGTCGATGCGACGCGCGACCTGCACGAGGTCGCGCGCGATGCCGCACGGGACCGAGAGGACGCGAAACGGCTGCGCGGCAACGACCGGGTCCGATACCGCGCGCGCGTGGAGCGCCCGCGCCGCTGCGGCAATCTCGTCCTGGACGTGTTGAAACCGGTTACGCATCGAGCGCGCGCCGCGCATGCGCAGCAGCACCGCGTCGAGCGCTCGTCCGACTCCCAAGCGCCCGCTGGGCTGGTTGCGGTAGATGTGATCCGCGAACCGATAGCTGCCCGAGTTCTCGATGCCTTCGCGAGCGAGATCACTCATGCGCATCAGCGCGTACACAGGGAGGAGATGAATCTTTCCGGAGCGCAGCAGCTTCCGCGGGATCGACTGCGACGTCCGCGTGCGATTGTGTAGCCTTGTCACGTCACCACCAGCCCACCACAACTGCCTTTCCGCGCGTCATCCAGCCATTGGCGCACAGCGTCCGGCCAGCGCCGCTCGTCGACACCGTGCTGCGAGAGCAGTCCGAGCACCCAACGCTCCAGTCCGAACGCGACGCACCCGCTGTGTGCGGGCGCGCCGGTCGATAGCCTGGTGTCGAACCGGCGGCCGAAGAAGTCGTGGTGGTGGTTGAACGAGGCCGCGGCGACGCCGCGCCCGCCCGCATCGATTGTCAGCCGCAGCTCGTACTTGAGCGCGCCGGCCTGCTGCATGAGGCGCCGGCCCGCGTCGCCGCTCGTGAAGAACGGGTCAGCTGCGAGCTCGATGGCACCGTCCACACCGAGCGTGGTGACGAGCTCCGATACCCGCCTGACAAGCGTCTGGCGGATGTCCTCGACCTGCTCACGCGTGCCGAGGACTACGATCTCGCGCATCGAGAACTCCCAGAGTCGCTCGAGCGGCACATGGCGCCCGTCCTCGTGGCGATAACATCTCCCGGCGGCGGTCAGTAGTACGGGCGTCTCGCTAAGAGTCTTCGTTTGCCACTCCGGATAGACGTGGTAGCAGACCGCCGGGGCGAGTGCGTGGCGTGCCGTCGACGGCGTCGCGGGTCCCTCGCCGCGCTCCGGATGACACGCGAGTGTGAGATGCTGCGGAAAGGACTCTGGCTGGCCGGCGCGCTCGAGGACGTCGAGGTCGATGAGGCTCGGGTAGCTCCGTTCCATCGCGCCGAGCGTGGTCGCCCATCTCGCTACGGAATGGTCCACGGCACGCGCGACGTCGAGCGCCAGCCCGGACAGGGCCACGCGCCCGGCCCCGGGCGCGGTCAGATCGCCGCGGTGCACGAGCGCATCGACGGGCGACGCGAACGCGGTGCGCGAGGTCCGGTGCTCGAACAGCGTATCCGTGGACGCTGAGGCAACAAGGTCCCTTGCATCCGGATGAAACGCCCGCACGATCGCGGTGACGCTGCGGAAGTTCGCGAGCCGCACCGCCCGATCGGGGATGCGGCGACCGAGGGTCTTCTCCACGACCGCGATGAGGTCGAGGATGCGAAGCGAGTTGATGTACCCTTCCTCGAACAGTCGCGTGTCCGGCCCCACCGCGTCGCCGCCACCGAGCAGCGTCGCGTTGATGAACCCGGTGAGCTGCCGCGCGAACTCCTCTGGTGCGGGGAGCTGCCTGTCGGCCATACCGCTCACGAGGGCGCGCCCCAGTTGGTCTCGATGCACCAGCGAATCACATCGTCGTAATAATCGAGTACCGCCGGCGCCCGGATCCCGTGCGGCGACAGCGCCGCTTCGGCCTGACGCGCGTCGAACACCTTCGGGTAGGCCAGCTGGTATGCGAACGCCTGCACGGCCCGCGTGGCCTGGAGGAGCACCTCGTTCCCGGCTTCCTCCACCGACCGGACGAACAGCTCGTAGGTGTCCAGCGCGACGAGCGCGGGACGGGCGATGCTCCGCTTGCGCCACGCCGGCCGATGGCGCTCGAAGGCCGCCATCGTGACGTCGATCAGCGCGCCTAACGTCGCCGAGCCGCGAGCCCCCGCACAGATGTGGTAGGTCCGTCCCGGCGTGAACGCGTCCTCGAACAAGGCATGCGCCGCGTCCGCGGCGAAATCCACGGGGATGAGGTCGACCAGTGTGTCCGCCTGGCCGGGGACCATGGGAGCCAGCCCCTGATACAGAAGCCGAAGGGCGTGATGCACGGCGTTGAACTCCGATACCGCGCCGGTCCGCGAGTCGCCGATGATTGTGCTCAGCCGGTAGAGCCCGATCGGCAGGTCGGCCATCGCCTCGTGCACCACCCCTTCCATCTCCGCCTTAGACTGCTCGTACGAGTTGACGAACCCATCGGCACCGCCGACATCGCTTTCCCCGAAACACCCGGTCGCCCGCCCGGCAACGTAGACGGTGCTATAACACGCCAGCCGCTCGAGCCGAGGGCACCCGCGAGCGAAGTCGAGCACCGAGCGGGTCCCTTCGACGTTCGCGCGGCGCGCATCGGCCAGCGGACGGTTGAACGTCGTGTCTGCGGCACAGTGCACGATGTCGGTGACCGCCTCCCGCAAGTGTGCGACGTCCTCGCTCGCCAGACCGAGCGACGGGCCCCGTCCGAGGTCGCCGCGAAGGTACGTTGCCGCCGGTGTTGCGTCACGGTTCGCGGTGCCTCGACTCAGCAGGATCACGGCCGTGTCGCGCCCGGCCGCGAACCGCGACACCAGCTCGCGGCCCAACGTCCCTGTCCCACCCGTGATGAGGATCGAACGGTGGCGATGCGCCCGAGACGCAAGCTGACCGGTCATCGCGCCACTCAGTGCTCGAGCACCATGCAGCTCCAGTTCAGGCCATAACCGAACGTGAACAGGAGCAGCAGATCGCCTTTCTCGATGAGTCCGGAGTCGGTCGCATCCCGGAGGTTGATGAAGTTGTCGGCGGCGATCGTGTGGCCGACGCGACCGATGTTCTCGCTGAAGAGCTTCTCGCGGGGGGCTCCAACGAGGCCGAGCAGGATCTCCCAGCTCCGCAGCGACACGTTGTGCGGGATGATCCAATCGATGTCATCGAGCGTGACGCCGGCCTTGCGAAGCGTGTCCTCGATGACCGTGCGCGCCGTGGGGAAATACGCCGCGATGATCTCGTTCTCGAGCGAGCCGGCGTCCCAGAACGCGCCCTTTGTCACCTGATGCGTGGCAATGACGCGGTTGCGCGTTGCGTCTCGCCGCATGAGCAGGGCACACGCGCCGTCGGACACCAGGTTGTACACGACTTCGCGCGACGCGCCGTGTGGCAAACGGTCCGCGCTCACGCACAGCACCGTTCGCACGTCGGGCTCGGCGAGGAGCGTCGCGCGTCCCAGCCGCACGGCCGAGAAGATGGCCGCACACCCCTGTTGATCGACGCCCGCGACGGCCGCATTCGTCAGATCGAGCTCGCTCTGCAGTCGCGACACCGGATACTTGAAGAAGTCCATGAGGTCGCGGAGCTGCAGCACCGCGCCCGCGGGTGCCGGCGCGCACTCCATCGTCGTGCTCGACGTGAGCGCGCCCGCGTACAGGATGAGGTCGATCTCATCGGGTGACGTCCCCGTCTCGCCTAACAGGTCGCGGACGGCGTGCACGGCCATATCGACGTGGCTCTCCGTTTCCGCGACGCGCGCGTGACGAAACCCGAACCCCGCGAGCGTCGACGCCGGGCCGCGGAGCGCGCCACGCCGCTCGAGCTCGTCCAGCGTCGGGGCAGCGTCGGGGAGCCAGTACGTCACGGCGGCAATCCCCACGTTGCTCATGGGCGGCCCGCAGTCCGTCTCGCGTTCGGTGGACTCCCATGGAGCCCGGGGAACCGCCCCGGCACGAAGCGTCTCGCTGATGGCATTGGGTTCGAGTAAGGTAGTAGCCGCTTGAACCGAATATGACCAGAATACACGCTCGCCGAACGGGCGCACATACGTCGGATGACGTAGCCCGACCAGTCCGGCACGACGACGCGGCCGAGCGTACGTAAGCGACCGGCGGTCATACTGTTACGAAACTCTGCGGAGGCATCGATGTCTCGGGTAGCCAAGTCTGCGGTGATCGCCAACGACGCCGATCAGATCATGAACTACATCGCCGACGTGAAGAACCACCCGGCGTTCATCGGGCCACTCAAGTCGGTGGCGAACCTCAGCGGCGACCCGACGCAGCCCGGCACGGCGTGGGACTGGACGTTCGTGATGGCGGGGGTCGAGTTCACCGGCCGCGCCGAGACCGTCAGTTACGAGCGCGGCAAGAAATTCAGCTACAGGACCACGACCGGCGTGCTGAGCACCTTCACGTACAGCGCGGAGGCGCAGGGGAACGGCGTGAAGGTCACGGTTGACGTCACGTACGAGGTCCCGCAGTCGCTCCTGTCGAGGATGCAGGCCAGCGTCGTCGAGAAGCTGAACGACGCGGAAGGCTCGCGCGCCGTGGAGAATCTCAAGGCGATCCTCGACCAATAGCTCGGCTCCGCTCCGGCACAACGCGCGTGCTCGGCTGGGCGATCGCCTATGTCGTGCTCGGGCTCGTGGCGACCGCAATCGTGCTCGCGCGCCGCGAGCCGACGATCGTGCGGGGCGACTGGCTGTTTCTCGTGACGGCGCTGTACGTCCTCGTCGCCGCAACCGTGACGGCGTCACGCGGCGAGCGCTTTTCACTCGGCACGCTCGCGGCCACCGTCGCCGTGCTCATCGCGGGCTGGCTCGTGCAATCACGGTGGTGGGTGGTGCGGGCGGAACCGGCGGCGGTGCTCGCCACCATCGAGGAATGCGCGTCTCGCCTCTGCGCGCCCGCGACATCGGCAGCTGGCACGTGCGTGGTCACTGTTCCCGGCGGGCAGGTACGGCTGCGCATCGAACCCGCTGCGGGGAAGTCGACGGCGATCGTGTTCGTCGCCAGCACGCGGCATCGGAAGACCGAGCTCTTCCGACGCCTGCTCGCGAAGCAATACCGTCCGGTGATCCCGACAATCCGCCTCGGCCAGCGGAGTGCGTGACGTGCGTTACCGCCTCCGGCAACTCGCGCTGTTCGTGGCCCTCCTCGCGGTGGTGTTCGTGGGGATTCGGCGCATCGCGTTCGTCGTCGTGGAACGGCAGGGACTCATCACGACGAGGAAAGGGACGGATACGCCAGCCACGTACGGCGCGCCGTTCGAGGAGATCGCGATCATGAGCGGAGACCGTCGTCTCGACGCGGCGCTCGTGCGCGCGCCGTCGGATACCGCGCCGGCGTTGCTCATCTTTCACGGAACGGCGGAATCGATCTCGCACTGGGCCGACACCCAGGCGCTCCTCTTCCGGCAGGGCATCACGTCGATGGTGTTCGACTACTCGGGCTTCGGCCGCAGTACCGGGCGGCCGTCGGTCGACCACCTGCGCGAGGACGCCGACTCGGCGTACGCGGAGTTCACGCGCCGCATCGGCCCCCGGGCGCGTCCCTTCGTGCTCGGCTATTCGTTA
>DASURJ010001135.1:0-8099 GCA_036280115.1 Gemmatimonadaceae bacterium | reverse complement strand
CAGCCATCAGCCATCAGCCATCAGCCCGAAACGGCGGAAGATTGATGTCGCGCGCGTTGGATTAGTGGCGGCGTCCGAGGCCTCCAGTGGCACCTTCGTTCGACCAATAACGAGGCCTCGATGGGAGACTTCACGAAGCTGGCGGTTTGGCGGAAGGCGCACGCGGTGACGTTAGCGATCTATCGCGAGACGGCGCGCTGGCCGAGACATGAGCAATTCGGCCTGACATCGCAAACCCGCCGAGCGGCGGTATCAGTCCCCGCGAACATTGCGGAAGGTTGCGGTAGAAACACCGATGCTGAGCTGGCGAAGCACAGCAGAAACTCGATGGGCTCCGCGAGCGAGCTGTCGTACTACATGATCCTGGCCCACGACCTCGATTACATGACTCGACCGTGTCGGGATGACATGCAGGAGTCGCTGTCCGAGGTCCGTCGGATGCTGGCATCGCTCGAGCGCGTGTCGGCCGCGGCAGCCGAGTCCGTGCACCCGCCGGTCAAGCTGCGCCGGAAGTCCTGACGCGCTCCCACCGCCGTTTGAGCTGATGGCTGATGGCTGATGGCTGATAGCTGGAACGCAACGAGCCCGCTCTTAGCGGGCTCGTTGCCGTTCAATGGAGGCGCGGGGAATCGAACCCCGGTCCGAGAATAGATCCACCACAGCGTCTACGTGCGTAGCCCACCAGTTGAGGTCTCCAGGCGCTGGCCGGTAGGCAACCCACTCCTGGACAAGCTCTCTAGAGTTTCGCCCCGCGCCGGAAAGCGCACCGCGGGACTATCCTGAATTTGCGATACCCATGAAGCCGCCTCAGGCGAGCTTCCCCATGGGCAGGTGCTGTAACGCCTAAACGTTACGCAGCCAGGGCCAAGTTGTCGTTGGCAGTTGTGATTTTCCCGAGTGTTTTACCAGGAACCCGAGTACCTGGGCACGCGGCCACAGCTTCACTAACCCCGTCGAAGCCAGTCGCCCCCGTAGCTCGCAACTTAATCGAGCGACGGGGGCGAATCAACTGGCAGCGACACTCGAATTCACTCGAAGCGAACAGGCTAACTCGCCTTGCTGACTGCACCTGGAAGCGAGCACCGCACCCGATTTCGCCCCTCTGCCTTCGCCTGGTACAACGCACGGTCCGCCGCCGGAAAGAGCGCGTCGTGGGTGGGCACGCTTTCCGGGTAGGTCGCCACGCCGAACGACGCCGTCACCGAGATCTCCCGCCCCGAATGCGTCACCACGCGCGATTCGATCGCCTTGCGAAGCCGCTCCGCAAAATCCCGCGCACCGTCGAGCCCGGTCTGTGGCAGCAGGACCGCGATCTCCTCACCACCATACCGGGCACATGTGTCCACGTTCCGGACGCCGTCCTGGAACGTCTGCGCCACGCTCTGAAGCACCGCGTCGCCACCGTCGTGTCCGTACGTGTCGTTGACCGCCTTGAAGAAATCGATATCCGCGACCACGAGCGACGCGGACCCGCCGAACCGGTCCGTTTCCGCCAGCACGCGAGTGATCTGCTCGTCGAAGTGTCGCCGATTCGCCAACCCCGTGAGCTGGTCGGTCCGCGCACGCCGCGTGACCTCCTCGATCTCCCACATGGTCTCGAGCGACACTGCCGCGATCGCCGCGAGAAGGCGGACGTTTCGCACCTCGGCGATCAAAACGTCCCCGGGCTCGTCGCCCTCGATCACGATCGCCCCGATGACCCCGGCTTCTCGCTTGAGCGGGATGATCCCCAGCGAGCCTATGGGCCGAGGCGTCTCCCACGCGCCGTAGATGCGCGTGTGCCGCGCGATCATCCGCGCATCCTCCCACACCTGCGGAAGTCCGTTCTTACACATGGTGCCGACCTGCGAGTCCTCGCTGATCGGCCACCCCTCCGCGATGCGATGCCCCTCGGAGACGCTCTGGACCTCGCCATCGTTCGAGTTGGGATGCCAACGCACGAGCGCGCCGCGCGCGGCCGACGTGACCTCCAGCGCGGTCTCGCAGATCGCGCGTCCGAGCGACTCGATGGTGCGGTTCGACTGAAACTGCTGCGCAGCGCGCAAGAGCGCCTGGGTGCGGCGGTTCTGCCGGCCCACTTCCTCGCGCGTCTCGAGCAGCTCCGCAAGCACGGCGACTTGTGCCGTATAGCGCGGCACCCACGCCTTCAGCTCGTCGCGTGACGGCTTGAGTCCCCCTTCGGCCGAGATGCTGAGCGCGCCGAACGCTCGCTTGAGGCCGGCGACCGGACCCATGGCGACGCGCGGCGCGGGCTTCCCGTCGTCGAAATGAACGATCCGCTCCTCGGCCGACCACTTCACGAGCGGAAGCCACTCGGCGTGATTGAACTTCGTGGGCTCCGTCTCCGCGCCGTCCCCGGAGCATGCGGCGGCGACGAGCGTGTCACGCGCACCGGTCCAGCGCCAAAAGACCACTTCGTCGGCGCCGAGTGCGTCGCGCACGTCGGCCAGGTAGCGGCTCAGAACCTCCGTCTGGCGGCGTTCCTCTGCTTCCTGGCGCGTGACTTCGATGCCGCGGCGCAGGTCCGATGGCATCGCGTCGTATGCGCGAGGGGTATTCGCCCGGTCGCCGAACGCGGATTCCGATCTCGTCGCCCGGCGACGCCGCTTGGCGTTTTCCTGTGCGCGCTTCACCTGCCACGCCGGGAACAGCGCGATGGCGGCGAACACGACGCCGCCGCCAAGCATGTCGGAAAACGCGAGCGCACCACCCACGGAGTAGTGGATCGCCGTCAGCGCGATGATCGCACCGGTCGCGACGGAAATTGCCGTGCGGAGATTCTCGGCGCCGGCAACGACACGGACGCCCAGGGCAAGCGCGACTACGGCCGGCGACCCCGGGCCGCCTGACGCCGCCGCGAGACATGTGACGGGCGCGAGCGCCGTGGCGAGGTACTGGTTCGTGAACTCGCGAGGGGGCGGATCGAGACGCCGGCTGATCAGGAGCCAGGCGTACGTCACGGCGGCGACCGAGGCGGCCGCCGCAGCACCGGATGCCCATGCAGGTGCCTTCGCACCCCAGGCCAGCGCAAACATGCCGGCGAGAGCGAGGACCCACGCGGCGACCGCGGTCAGATTGACCCAGATCCGCGTTTTTACCACGAGACGTTTGTCGGGGAGAAACGGCGAGGCTACGGGATCAACGCGTGCGTGATTCGTGACGCCGCCATGGCGGCACCGAATCCGTTGTCGATGTTGACGACCGTTATCCCAGCGGCGCAACTGTTTAGCGCGGCGAGCAACGCCGCGACTCCACCGAAGCTCGCACCGTAGCCGACGCTCGTCGGCACCGCAATGACGGGCGCCGCCACGAGCCCACCAACGACCGAGGGCAGCGCGCCATCCATGCCCGCGATCACGATCACCACCGATGCGCGCGTGAGCGTCTCGGCCCCGGCGAGGACGCGGTGGATGCCTGCGACGCCGACGTCAGTGAGGCGCTCGACGGTGTTGCCGAGCGCGCGTGCGGTCATCGCCGCTTCTTCGGCAACCGGCAGGTCGCTTGTGCCGGCCGTCACAATGAGGATCGTCCCACGGCCGGGCGGTGGCGGTTCTGCAGGCGGGAGATGTGCACACCGCCCGAGGCCATTCACGTCGAGCGGCGGAAAGACATCACGTAACCCGGCGAGCGCCGCTTCAGTGGCGCGCGTGACGAGGAATCCCTCGCCGCGCGCCGCTATACGTTCCGCGATCGCGACGATCTGCTCGGTGGTCTTCCCTTGCCCCAGGATGACCTCGGGGTAGCCCTGGCGAAGCGCGCGATGGTGGTCGATGGTCGCGAACGGCAGCGATTCCACCGGGTCGCGAGCGAGTCGATCGAGAGCAGCATCAGCGCTGAGCGTGCCGTCGGCGACCTGCCGGAGCAGCGCCAAGACACGGTCGCGTATCACGCCGCGGCGCTCTCGAGCTCCGTATCGTCGGCGGACACAGTCCCGAGACCAACGTCGCCCGCCTCATATGCGCGCAGGTAGTCCATCAGGATCTCCTCGACTTCGTCGAACGCATTGACGGCGTGGAGGCGCCGTCGCAGGTCGGCGGAATTCGGAAGTCCCTTGACGTACCAGCCGAGGTGTTTCCGGAACTCGATCGCTGCCCCTTCGGGGTCGGGCTCGTACGCCTGCACCATGCCGGCGTGATCGAGCGCGATCGCGAACCGGTCGGCAACCGACGGCGACTCGGGCATGGGAGTGCCGTCGAGGAGCGCGCGCGTCTGTGCGAAGATCCACGGTTGCCCGAACGAGCCACGCGCGATCATGATGCCCGCACACCTGGTATGTTCGCGCATGCGCAACGCGTCGGCCGCCGTCTTGATGTCGCCGTTGCCGATGACCGGAATCTCGAGCGCCTCGACGACGGCGGCGATCTCGTCCCATCGCGCGGCGCCCGTATACATCTGCGTCCGCGTTCTCGGATGCAGCGTCAGTGCCCGTGCCCCGGCGTCCTGACAGCGAAGCGCGATCGTGACGGGATCGCGCATCTCCTCGTTCCATCCGCTCCGGATCTTCACGGTCACCGGGAGCGTCGTCGCGCGGCTCACGGCACGTATCACGTCCTGCACGAGCCCGAGGTCGCGCAAACAGCCGGACCCGCCGTTGCGCTTCACGACCTTCTTGACCGGGCAGCCGAAGTTGATGTCGATGAACTCGGGCTGAAAGACGTCGGTAACGAGCCGCGCCGCGTCGCCCATCGCCTGCGGGTCAGCGCCGAAAATCTGCACGCCAATGGTCCGCTCGTCGGGTCCGAAGCGAAGCTTGCTCCAGGTCGCGACGTTCTCGCGTCGAATCCCTTCGGCCGAGAGGAACTCGGTGACCACGACGTCGGCACCGTGCTTCCGGCAGAGCCGGCGGAACGGCGACTCGGACACCCCCGCCATGGGCGCGAGGATGACCGGAATGTCGTGATTAACCGGGTACGGAAAGCGCATACGGGCAACCTAACCGGGCCCGAGAAGTCGTGCAACGTGAAGATTTGACACAACTTGGCCTGATGAATAACTTCGGTCCGCTGCGGGGCGCGCGATTGGGCGCCCCTGTTTTCATACGACGATCGGGGACGCGATGGAACTGCGCGAGTTCTTCTCGGAAGATGCGGTCAAGCTCGAGCTGCAGGGCACCACGAAGGACGAGATTCTGAAGGAGATGATCAGCCTCCTCGGCCTCGACGAGAAGTCCGAGGGCATGCTCTTCAAGATGCTGAAGCGGCGCGAAAACTTGGGATCCACAGGAATCGGCCGGAGCATCGCGATCCCCCACTGCCGGTCGCTCGTGGTCAACAAGCTTCGCGTGGCGTTCGGCCGAAAGTCCGAAGGGGTGGACTTCAAGGCCATCGACGAGAAGCCGGTGAAGTTTTTCTTCCTGATCGTCGCCCCGCCGCTCGAGGTCTCGAATCAGTACCTGCCAGTCCTCGGCAAGATCGCGCAATTCAGCAAGGAGCCCGACGTCCCGGATCGACTCCTGGCGTTGAAGGAACCATCGGAGTTCATGAAACTCCTCGAGGAGAAAGGCGTGTAACTGGTTACTCCCATTCGATCGTCGCGGGCGGCTTGGAGCTGACGTCGTAGACAACGCGATTCACGCCGCGCACCTCGTTGATGATCCGGCTCGAGATGCGTGCGAGCACATCGTGCGGGAACGGGAACCAGTCGGCGGTCATGCCATCCGTGCTCGTCACGGCTCTCAGCGCCACCACGTTCTCGTACGTGCGGTAGTCGCCCATGACGCCCACTGAGCGCACGGGCAGCAACACCGCGAACGCTTGCCAGATATCGTCGTACAGCCCGGTTGCACGAATCTCTTCGAGGTAGATCGCGTCGGCCTTCCGCAGGACGTCGAGCTTGTCCCGCGTCACATCGCTGAGCACGCGGATCGCGAGCCCGGGTCCGGGGAACGGATGCCGGCCCACGATCTCCTCGGGAAGCCCCAGCTCGCGACCGACGTTGCGCACCTCGTCCTTGAACAGCTCGCGCAGCGGCTCGATCAGCTTGAACTTCATCCCGGGCTTGAGGCCACCGACGTTATGGTGCGTCTTGATGGTGACCGACGGCCCGCCGCGCGGCGAGACGCTCTCGATGACGTCGGGGTAGAGCGTTCCCTGCACGAGAAACGCGACCCCCTCGCCTACACCATCCGCCGCCTCCTCGAACACGTCGATGAACGTGTGGCCGATGATCGTGCGCTTCTTCTCCGGGTCCTCGACTCCGGCGAGCGCGTCGAGGAAGCGATCCTCGGCACGCACCGTCACGAGGTCGATGCCGAGGTTCGCCCGAAACGTGCGCTCCACCTGGTCACGTTCGTGGAGTCTGAGCAACCCGGTGTCGACGAAGATGCAGGTCAGCTGGTCGCCGATCGCGCGATGCACGAGTGCGGCCGCGACCGCTGAATCGACGCCGCCCGACAATCCGCAGATCACCCGGGCGCTCCCCACGAGCTCGCGCACCTTCGCGGTTTCCTCGTCGATGAAGGTGCCGGGGGTCCACGACGGGTGCGCACCGCACACGTTGAAGAGAAAGTTCGAGATGATCTCGGAGCCGCGCGCTGTGTGTGCGACCTCGGGATGAAACTGGACGCCGTGGATCGGCTTCGTGTCGTGGCGAATCGCGGCGATCGGCACCGTCCCACTGCTGGCCGTGACCCGGAACCCGCTCGGCGGCGCGTCCACGTGATCGCCGTGACTCATCCACACCGGGGTTCTCTCGCCGCGATCGAAGCCGGCGAAAAGTCCATCCGCCTCGTCGATGACGAGCTCGGCGCGGCCGTACTCACGGCGGCCGGCGTCGACCACGGCACCCCCTTGCAGGTGCGAGATCAGTTGCATGCCGTAGCAGATGCCGAGCACGGGGGCTAGCTCGAGCAGCCCCGGATCGGCCGACGGCACGTCTTCTCCGTAGACCGAGCTCGGCCCACCGCTCAGAATGATCCCGGTCGGGTTCCACGCTTTGATCCACTCGAGCGTGCGAGTCGGCGGGTGAATCTCTGAATACACGCGCGCCTCGCGAACGCGGCGCGCGATCAACTGCGTAAACTGGGAGCCGTAATCGATGATCAGGATGCGGCTCGAGCCTTTCACACCTTCCACGCGGGCTCCGTCAACGAGATGAGCTCGACAGATTTGGTGTCGAGGTCCAGAATCGCCGCCGAGGGTGCGCCATGGAGCCAGCCGCACGCCTCACCGGGATTCACGAGCAACGCGCCGCCATCGGTTTCGCGCGTTTCCTGCCGGTGGGTGAACCCGTGCACGATGATCTCGTGTGATTCGAGCGATCGCTCGGCGACTTCGCCGAGGTCGTGCACGAGGAGAATCCGACGTCCACCGAGCTCGATGCTGTGCGGGGACTCGTACAGGTCGATCCCCATGCCCTTGGTGGCAATCGCGCGCAGCCCTTCACGGTCGCCGTCGTTGCGCCCGAACACGCCGGCTACGGGGATGTTCTGGTCCACGAACGGCACGAGGGAAAACGGCGAGCAATAGTCGCCCGCGTGCAGGACCATCTGCGCCCCGCGCTCCGTGATGCGCTCCAGCAGTTCGCGAATCGCGGGCACTCGGTCGTGCGAATCGGCCATCAATCCGATGAGCATTACTCGCTCCTCCAGTCGAGCTCGACGACTTCGGGCGACACCAGGTGGTCGTACGTTTCGCGCTCGGTGACGAGTGCATAACGATCGCCATCGACCAGGACCTCTGCCGGTTTCGGGCGCGTGTTGTAGTTCGACGTCATCACGTAGCCGTAGGCGCCCGCGGAGTGAATCGCGACGAGGTCGCCGGGCCGCAGGTCCTCCAGCTCCCGATCGAGCGCGAGGAAGTCACCGCTCTCGCACACCGGGCCCACCACGTCCACGCGCGTCCGTCCGTCCACGGGGCCGACGGCCTCGATGCGATGGTACGCATTGTAGTGCGACGGACGGAGCAGGTCGGTCATGCCGGCGTCGACGATGACGAGCTCTTTCCCCCCGCTGCGCTTTCGATACAGCACTCGACTGAGCAACACGCCCGCATTCCCGACCATGAAGCGTCCCGGTTCGACGATCAGCTGGAGTCCCGTGGACCGCACGGCCGGCACGACGATCTCCGCGAACCGGGCGAGATCTGTCGGCTCCTCGGCGT
>DASURJ010001134.1:0-3687 GCA_036280115.1 Gemmatimonadaceae bacterium | reverse complement strand
ATGCATCGACACGAACCGGATGTCGCCTTCGCGCTCGACGAGCGCCTGTGTCCCGTTCCCGTGATGGACGTCCCAGTCCACGATGAGCACGCGTCCGATCCCGTGCCGAGTGCGAGCGTACTGAGCCGCGAGCGCTATGTTCCCGAAGAGACAGAACCCCATACCGCGAGCGGCGAGCGCGTGATGGCCCGGCGGGCGCACGGCGCTGAAGCTTCGGACCGCTCGTCCGTCGAACGCCATATCGACGCCGTCGAGTACGCACCCGGCACCCGCGGTTGCCGCCGCCCAGCTGCCCTCGCTGACCATCGTGTCGGGGTCGAGCTGCCCTCCACCGTGGCTGGAGAAGTGCTGAACGTGCCGTACGTACGCGGGGTCGTGCACCAGCGCGAGCTCGTCCGCGGTCGCGTGACGTCCCTCGACATGCGTCAGGGCGTGGAAGAGCTCGGGGTCCTCCCGCAACGCTCGCGGGATCGCCCGCAACCGACCCACGTGCTCGGGGTGTCCCCAGCCCGTATCATGCCGGCCACAGTCCGAGTGAGAGATGTATGCGACGGTCATCGCGCCCCGCGGAGCCGCCGCGACACCCACTCGAGCAGGAGGGGCGCGACGACGAGCAGGAAGAGTACTCGGGTGATGGCAGCCGCATCGCGTGGCTGCGTCACGGCGCTATCGAGCGGCGACGGCGCGCCTAACGCCGAGTGGAGTAGCGCGAGCGGTGCGGGGTCGGCGACGGCGTTCGTGGGAGCCGACACGGGCGCGAGCGGCGCGTAGGCGACCGATGAGACGAGACGGGACCACCACTCACGGTGCGCTCGAACTGCCTCATCGCCCCCGCCCATGCGCCAGCGCCAGGTCTCGTCATATCCCACCTGGACGACGCGGCCCGCGTCGACGCGTCGCGCCGCAATGACCGGCGTCGCGTCGCGCGCCTCGAGCACGACCGCGTCCGCGCGAGGCGACGCAACCGCAAACGCGCCAAGTCCGCTGCGTGGCGTGGCACTCGCGACCGCGCCCGCCACGCCCGCCCTGCGCCGGCCGACGCCGCCCGGTGCGAGCGCTGCAAGCGATGGGGTCCGAGCCGAACTACCGGCGAGGATCACTCCACCACCCGCTCGTACGTAGCGAGCGATGGCGCCCGCCAGGGGATCCGCCGTGCTGTCGAGAACGACGATGGCCGAGTATCGCCCGGTGTCGATGGACGCGAGCGCGCCCTGCGTGACGTCGACCCCCGGCGCGACGCGGAGTCGTGCGGCGACGCGCCATCCCCGTTCCTCGAGCGCCGCGATCGTAAACTTTGGTTCCCACCCGGCCGCCCCGAGCACCAGCACCGCGCGAAGCACCACGCTGTCGCGGGGCACCGTGCGGGCCACGAACGTCTGCCCGCGGACGCGAACGTCACCGGCCACGACGCCGAGCTCGAACTCGGCGTTGCCGCCCTCGGGGAGGGTGTCGATCATTCCGGCCGCATCGATGAGCGCGACCGGCTCCCCCGCGTGCGACGCCAGACGCACGCGCGTCGCACCGTACGGGTCCGCGGCCGGCTCGGCGACCATCGCCGACGGCGTGAGTGGCCGCGACGCCGACCAATGCAGTGCCGTTCCCGCGTGCGCGAGCGCACGCATCCAGTCGCGCGTGAGTGGGTCCGGAACGGCATCGAGCACGACGTGCGCGTCGGGCGGCGCACTCGAGGTCCACGTCGCGAGCGCCGCGCCGATGTCACGCGTGGCGACCGCGGACTGCGCGACAGTCGCAGGCCGAAACGCACGCCACAGCAATATCGCCATCGCGGCGAGTGCCACGCCGCGGAGGAGAAGCTCGGCCACCACCCGTGCCCGTTCAGCGTGTGAGCGCATATACGATCACGTTCACGCCGAACTTCGTGTTGTCCACGGCGAGGAATCGCTTGTTGTCAGGATGGTATCCCCACTCCGAGCTGTAGTCCTTGTTGCTGTACAGGACCGCGATGCGGTCGCCCCGCATCACGGCCTGGAGGTGCGTATGTACGAGGTTGTCTCCCCAGCCATTCAGCTCGTGCGACGTGTTCGGTGGCCCGTCGGGAAACTTGAAGAAGCAGGAGTAGAGCGAGTGGTTGTTCGGAAGCTGTACCAGCGGACCGACCGAGCGCGTCAGCTCTTCCACGGCGGTCTTGTGAAACGCCCCATCGATATCGTGGTTGTGATCGTCCACGAACAGGAGGCCACCACGGTCCGCGAACCGCCTGACGTTCGCACGCTCGGCGTCGGTGAATCGCACGGGAAGATGCCCGGTGAAGAACACGAACGGGTAGCGGAACAGGTCGTCGCTCGACAACGCGACGATCACTCCGGTGGGCGCCACCGGGAGACTCGTGTAGCGGGCTATGGAGTCGATGATATTCGCCGGCACGAGCGGCGCGCTGTCCCAGTCGCCGGACTCGTACTGCGCGGTCGCGAACACGAACTCGCTCACCAGACGCCGCTCCAGGGGCTGAGCCCGGCCCCGCCACGCACGGTGCCTTCGGCCACGCGGCGCGCGCGCGCAAACAGCGGCGTCGCGTCGCGTCCGTTGCGGAGCGCCTCGATCGCGTCACCCAGTGCGGCAGCGAGCGCCGGTGCAGCGTCGAGTGTCTCGACGCGCAGCAGCACGAGCGAATCGATGGCCGCCGCCGGCTCACTCGCAACGAGCGTCATCGCGACGGCCAGACGTTGGGCGCGGCGGGCCGCGTCGGGGTCCGCGGGCGCGCGCGCCGACCGCGTGCTCGGACCACCGGAGTCCTTGCCCGTTAGGCGCACGCGCGCGAGATCGACGACGACCGCGGGCGGCTTTCCGCGCAGGTAGATCCGCTCGGCCTGGCGCGCGCGCTGGATCGCGGCGAGCGCCCGGCGCATCGGCGGCAACGCGCGAGCGGGCTCACCCTGATCGAGCTCGCGTCCGGCCTCCCACATCGCGTTGTAGGCCTCGAGGAGCGGCCGGTTGATCGCGACGATCGGCGTCTCGTCGCCCTCGAAGTCGAGGATTTCGTCCCCACCTGTGGTGGCCGCCTCGGCGGCTCGCAGCAAGGCGGCCCGCGCCGAGTCGGCGGACGAGTCGGCGGGTGACGGGACCGGCTCGTCGTGCGGTTCCTCGTCGGGCCCGTGCACGTGCTCGCCCGTCGGGTCGTCACCCAGTCGCGCGAAGATGATGTCGCCGACCCGCTTGCGAAGTCGCGTCTGGTCGCGTCCGATCCCGCGCGACTCGCTCAGCACCGTCTCGCGCGCGAGACGCGGCCGCCGTCGCTCGAGCGCCTCGGTCATCATGATCAGCATGCGCTGGCTGATCAGCGACCGGTCGGCCTCGGGCGGCGCGGCGCCTTCCACGGCAATGGAGTCGTACTCGCTCGCGCGAGCGATTCGTAGGACCCTCGTCTCCGATGAGCCAACGCCGGTGCCCGATACGGTGTTGCCGTCACGCGCAATAGCGCGAAGGTGCACGATGTCACCCGCTTTGAGACCGAGCGACCCGAGTTCCAGAACTCCTGCGAGTGTCCCGGACCGAATCCGATCGCCGTCCGCGGCGAAACGTTTTGCACCCAGTGTCCCCGAGCGGAACTGGAAGCTTTCCCCTTCGCCCGAGCTGACGATGTACTCGAAACCGCCGCTCACGAGGCCAATGTCGTCGCGAACCTCGGCGGCCCGTGGCACGTTGCCTTCGGCAGCGCGCAGGACCGTG
>DASURJ010001133.1:0-2219 GCA_036280115.1 Gemmatimonadaceae bacterium | reverse complement strand
CTCATCCCCCTCATCCGTTCCCCCTCTTCTGGATGCCTACCCTTGGCGCGAGCGAGACCCGTCCCCGTATCCGGCCGTTTCGGCCGTTTCGGCCCTTCGGCGTCATCGCCGTCCCGACCGGCCCGGGCGCGCCGAACCCGATCCGCGCGAGGTGTCCTCCGCGGCCCTCTCCGCGTCCGCTATTGCCGCGTCCTCCGCGTCCGCTCGATGGCGCGACGAAATAAGACGATGCGTTAGGACTCTGACCCCCAACGCATCCAAATTATGCCGCTCGTGCCGCCGTACGGTCGTTCCAGGTTCTGATCGCGAGCTGCTCCACGAGATCTACGCTACCGTGCAGCAGCGCCTCGCGTGCAGATAGCCCGTCCAGTTCATCGCGCGGCTGCTCCAACCACGAACACACGTCGGCGTCAACGGGAAACACATCGTGCAGGACCGCGAGTGTGAAGCGCATCGACTGGACGCGTGCGGCCGTTCGCAGGAACGTGGTGTCGGCCATCTCGTGGGCGGGCAAACCGAGCGCGGAGGCGACGGTCGCCGGCGCTGGAGGGTGTGCGGGATCACCACACAGCCATTGCTCGAGCATTCGTCTGTCCATATCGACCTCACATGCCTTCGCCCAGCGCCGCCCAGGCGCGGTCGTAGACGGCCGCCGCGCGTGGCCCGGCGGCCGCGATCGCGACGGCGTGGCGCGGGCAGAGCGTGTGGACGCCGCGCTCCCATGTCTCGCGCGCAACCGCAGGGGCTCCACACACTTCGCAGAGTGTTGCCGAGAGCTCCTCGAGCGCCCACAAGAGCTCGACGAATGCCCGCGGTCCGCGCACGTCGTACCACGCCAGCCGACCCCAGCGTATACCGCAGCGAAACGACGCCGGCGGCTCCGACGCCGCCGCGGCTGCCGCCGCAACCCGAACGATCCCCACCCAGCCCGGTACGGGCGCCGGCTCCGTCCGTGAGCTGTCTCGCTCGACGGCTGGTTCAGGACGCTCGACCTCGGAGTCGCTGGAACGACGTGGGGCCACCATGCCTCCGTTGCCGTCATTCGGCATATGTTCGGGGAAAACAACGATAAAAGGAACAGATGGCGCGGCAAGGGGCAGCAAAAGCAAAGAGCGCCGCCAGCGGCAGCGCTCTCCATCGGCGCGGGTTGCAGACTGAGGGTGGCGCGGACGACGACCGCGAAACTTCGCCGACTCGGCGAGGCAGTATTCAGTAGTCCGTTCTCAATCGGGCAGTTCATCAGTTGCGGGTCATCCAGTCGTGAGTCCCGAGTAGCCTACTCACGACTCATGACTGGATGACTCAGTGACTGACGACTGGCGACTCAGTACTGAGAACTGACGACTGCCCGTCCTAGCCCTCGACCCCGTCGTGCCGGCTGCCGAGCCGCGAACCTTCCACGCACTAAGAGCCAGCCCGCGGACGACTACCCGAACCCGCCGGTCAGCGACTCATGGCGACCGACTTGTCCCACACGAACCGCTTCAGGAAGTCGCTCATCCGGCTGAACGTCCCGATCCAGTTCTCGTGAATCAGCGACTCGTGCACATCGTCCGGCACGACCTCGAGCTCGTAGTAGATGTTCCGCGCCCTGAGCAGTTGAACCAGCCCAACCGTCTGCGCGAAGTCCACGTTCCGATCGTCATCGCCGTGCACCAGGAATACCGGGGATTTCCACGTGTCGATCGCCGAGATGGCCGATGACTTGTACGAGAGCGCCGCCGTGTCGAGCGAGCTGCCGTAGAGGTGCACGCCGGCCAGGTCCGCCCCGGCTACGAACACGTCGGAGTTCCGCGCCAGCGCCTGCGCCGTGAGCAGCCCGCCGTACGAGAGCCCCCAGATGCCCACGCGTGCCGGATCGACGTCCGGGCGCGACTGGAGGTACTTCCCCGCCGCGAGCACGTCCTGGTACTCGGAGTTCCCGCGACGGTTCGTGCTGTCGGCCCGCTGGAACGAGCGGCCGTAGCCGATGCCGCTCCGGTAGTTCACCGACAGCACCACGTACCCCTGACTCGCGAGCCACTGGTTCACCGCGTACGACCAGTGGTAGAACTGCATGTAGTGGTAGCCGGGAAGCATCTGGCGCGACGGGCCGCCGTGCACGAACACGATCGCGGGCCGACGCTCGCCGGGCTTGAGGTCGCGCGGCAGGAAGAGCTGGTTATGGATGTTCAGCCCATCAGGCGCCTTGAAGACCACGATCTCCGGCGTCACGTGCG
>DASURJ010001132.1:0-4425 GCA_036280115.1 Gemmatimonadaceae bacterium | reverse complement strand
GATGAGTCGACCGACCCCCTCGGCGCGGGCCGGAGCCACGCGCTCGAGGAGCGACGCGAGCTTTGCCCTGTAGTCCGCATCGCCACGGCCGCGTGCATGCGCGCGCACACGAGCGACCGTCTGCGCGAGGCGGTCGCGCGCCACGGGCTTGAGCAGGTAATCCACCGCGTTCACCTCGAACGCACGTATGGCGTACTCGTCGTACGCCGTCGCGAACACGACGGCCGGAAACGGGTCCACCTCGAGCGACTCGACGAGCTCGAAACCCGTCATGCCGGGCATCTGCACGTCCACGAACAGCGCGTCCGGGCGCTCGGTCTCGATGGCCGCGAGCGCCGACGCGCCGTCGCCGAACGCGCCGGCCACCTCGATCCCCTCGTGCGTCTCCAGCAGCTCCACGAGTCCCTCGCGCGCGAGCGGCTCGTCGTCCACGACCATTACGCGCACCGTGGTCACGGCTCCCGCGGTGCCTCCGCGGCGCTCGCCTGCTCGGGGACCGCCACCGTGACCACGGTGCCTCGCCCGTCGGCCCCTCGCTCGAGCGTCAGCGACGCTGCATCGCCATACAACCCGTGCAGGCGCGCGCGCGTGTTGCCGAGGCCAAACCCGTTAGCCGTGCTGCCGTCGTCGAGGACACCGGCGCCGTCGTCCGAGACGGTCAGTACCATCGTTGCCCCCGAGCGCCGCGCACTGACCGCCACACGCAGCGGGCATTGCGGATCGGTGAGCCCATGCCGAATGGCGTTCTCGACGAGCGGCTGCAGCAGAAACGACGGCACGGCCAGCTCGAGTAATGCCTCCGGAATGTCTATCGTCACGGCGAGCCGCTCCCGGAACCGCACCTGCTCGATCTCGACGTATCGGCGGAGCGCTTCGATCTCCACGCGCAACGCGACGAGCTGCGACCGCGACGACTCGAGCGAATGCCGCAGCAGATCGGCGAGCCCCGTCACCATCTGCTCCACCTCGGCCACCTTGCCCCGACGCGCGAGCACCGCGACGCTATTGAGCGAATTGAACAGGAAGTGAGGGTTGAGCTGCGCCCGCAGCGTATCGAGCTGCGCGCGCGTGAGCTGCTCGCCGAGGCGAGCGGCTTGGACCTCGAGCCGCCGGGTGCGCTGCAGGCTCAGAAACCCGTAGACGACCCCCACGACCGTCCCGCCCAACAGGATGTTCGTCAGGATGTCGTGGGTGACCATGTGATGGTACGCGCCGTGAAGCGGCCACACCTCGCCGAAGGCCCACCAGTGCACCGGCGCGTACACCATGGGCAGCAGGAACGACGGCGCGAACGCCAGCGCGATCAGTACACCCACCCCTGCAGGCCGCGAGGGCGGACGCTCCACCAGCCGCCGCACGATCGGCACGAGGGCGCCTGCCCAGAGCGACCAGCTGATCCAGTATGCGGCCTGCGTCATGAGAATCGGACGCCAGAGCGCGATCGCGCCGGTGTCGCTGCTGACGCGTGCGATCTGCGCCGACCGCACGACCACGACGACGAGCGCCATCGTGCTCAGCGCGGCCTGGACGCGAAGCCAACCGACAATCCTCGGCCTCCGATCTCCGTGAGGCGGCAGTCCCGGAGTCGGTACCGACGGAGCGGCTGTCATCCTCGTGGCTGCGGATGCGGAAGCGGAGGTCACGAACGAAAACTGACGCCGCGCTCCACGCCGCCGCTACCCGGTGCCGCGCAGCACCGTACACGGGTCGACGCGCGCCGCCCGCTGCGCGGGAATGAGTGCCGACGCGACACCCACGAGCCCCGCCGCGGCAACGACCGCCATCACGACGCCGGCATCGAACGTACCGACCCCGTAGAGCAGTCCCGAGAGAAGTCGCCCCAGCCCTGCGGCCGAGGTCAGCCCGACCACGGCCCCTGAACCGACCACGAGTCCCGACTCGCGTGCCACGAGCCCGATCACCTCGGCGGGCGTGGCACCGAGCGCGACGCGCACCGCGATCTCGCGACGGCGCATCGCGACCAGATACGAGAGGACAGCGTACGTACCCGCAACCGCGAGCACGAGCGCGGCGACGGAGTAGGCGACCATGACGTTTGTGACCGTGGTCATCCGCGCCCGTGACGCGCGCACGACCTCGCGCACCGACGCGACGTTGTAGATGGGCAGCTCCGGGTCCAGCTCGTTGATGATCCGACGGATTGGCCCGACGAGGCTCGTGGCGCTCCCCTCGGTCCGCGCGATGAGCGTGAACTCCGACGCGAGCGCAAGGTTCGAGTAGCTGCCGAGCGCGGGCGTGTAGAGCTCCGGCCGCGGCCCCTCGGTGACGCTGCGATTCTTCGCGTCCGCAACGACTCCCACGATCGGCATCCAGGGCGCGTTAGGCCCGAAGCGTAGCCGGTGGCCGACGGGGTCGGTGTCATCTCCCCAGATCTCCTTCGCGAGCCCTTCGCTGATGACGAGCGGTGTGAGCGCCGGACCCGCCTCATCGTCGCGGAAAATCCGTCCCCGGACGAGCCGGATCCCCATGGTCTCGAAGTACGACGCCGACACGACGCGATAGTCGGCGAGCGGGTCGGTGCCGTCGGCGCGAAACGGACGCCCCTCGAGCGCCATGGCCAGGTCGCGACGCCCGGGTTCCAGCGGAAGGGCGTTCGCGATGGCGGCGACGCTCACTCCCGGCACCCGCTCGACTTCCGCGAGCAGATTCCGAATGAACGTCTCGCGCCCGGCGCGGTTGCGGAACTTCTCGGCCGGCATGTTGATGCGGAGACTGAGCGTCGAGTCCGGGCGAAAGCCCAGGGCGACTTCCTGCACGGCGTGAGCGGACGCGATGAGCAGCCCGGCCCCGTGAAGCAGCAGGACCGCGACGGCGACCTGACCGGCCGCCAGCATGCGCCGCACGCCGGCTACCGTGACCGACGGTCCACTGCTCGCGCGATCGCGCAGTGCGAGCGCCGCGTCGCGGCGCGCGGTCGATGCCACGGGCAGCGCCCCGACTACCGCGCCAATGACCAGAACGATGATGGCCGCCGCGATGAGCGTGCGCGATCCGGCAAGGCTCGTGTCGAGCGCAATGCCCGTCGGCATGAGCGTCGCGAGGAGCCGCGTTCCGATCGACCCCGCGGCGAGCCCGACGAGTGCGCCTGCCGCCGCGAGAATCACTCCCTCGATCAGCGCGCCTCGCACCAGGCGCGAGCGCGTCGCACCTAACGCGGCGCGCACCGCGAGCTCCTCGCCGCGGGCCGACGCGGCCGCGAGCTGCAGATTCGCGACGTTCGCGCACGTCAGGACGAGCAGCAGCAGCACCCCGGCGAGGAGGAGGGCGACTACCGGACGCGCGTCGCCAATGACGTCGTCCCCCAACCATTTCACTCGCGCCTGAAACCCCGAGAAGTCGAGCGCCGATCCGGCGTGCGGGCCCGGGTACTCCTTGCCGACCGCACGCACGCTGGCGGTGAGATCGCGGCGCGCGGCATCGAGCGTTGCGCGCGGACGCAGTCGCCCGATCACACTGTACCGCGCGTTGTACGGGTTCACGCCCGCGGGGTCGAGACGAAGCGGTTCCCAGACACCGACGGCGCGCGTGGGAAACCCTGCCGTTGCACTCATGACGCCGACGATGGTGACCGGCTCCCCATCGAGATTCGCCGCCCCGCCAATCACACGCGGATCCGCGCCGAACGACGACCGCCAGAGCCAGTCCGCCAGCACGACCACCCGAGGGCCGTTCGGAACGTCCTCCTCCCTCGTGAACGCGCGGCCCAGCACGGGCTGCGTGGCAAGGACATCGAAGAAGCTCGCCGTCACACGTGCGCTTGTCAGGCGCAGCGGTGCTCCGCGCCCGATGAGGTTCGCGTCGCGCGTGTCGTACGCTGCGGCCGACACGAGCGTGCGGCTGTCGCTCACCAGGCGCCGGTACCCGACATCCGAGTACGCGACCTCGGGGAGTCCGGGAACGGGAATGGTTCGCGTGATGCGCACGAGCCGGTCCGCATCCCGGTACGGGAGCGGTCGCAGCAGTACGGCGTCCACAACCGCGAACACGGCGAGCGCGGCCCCGATCCCGAGGCCGAGTGTAAGGGCAATGACCGCAGAGTGCAGCGGACGCAGTCGTATCCGGCGGATCGCGAACCAGAAGTCGTGGCGCACGGAGTCCTCGTCTACCGGCGCCGGCGCCCCGTCAGCGTGCCGGGTTCACCGTTGAACGTGAACTTCCCTGTGAGCGCATCCCCGCTGAACTGCAGGTCGTACCGAACGTCGACGCCATCGCCCGTACCAGCCAGCGTGAGCTGCGAGCCCCGTCGCGTGACCGACTTGACTGGCGGCGCGTGATCGCCGATGAGCAGCCTGGCGTCGGTACTGTCCCCGACAGCGGTGACGACCAGCGTACCGGTCATCACGCCGCCGCCGTACGTGATCTCGAGGTCGTACGTCCCTGGCTGGATGCTGCCTGACGCGGGGC
>DASURJ010001131.1:0-12087 GCA_036280115.1 Gemmatimonadaceae bacterium | reverse complement strand
CTTCCCGGTCGCGGACATCAAGATCGAGGAGGGCGACACCGATACGGCGCCGTACGGACTCGGCACGTACGCGTCGCGCTCGACGCCGGTCGCCGGCGCCGCGACCGCGGTCGCCGCCCGGAAGATCCGCGAGAAGGCGCGGCTCCTCGCCGCGCATCTGCTCGAGGCGTCTCCCGACGATCTCGAGTGGACGAACGGCAAGTTCAGCGTGAAGGGCTCGCCGGACCGGTTCAAGACCATCCAGGAGATCGCCTTCGCGGCGTACACGAACCACCCGCAGGGGATGGAGGCGGGGCTCGAGGCGGTGAGCTACTACGACCCGCCGAACCTCACGTTCCCGTTCGGCAGCTACATCTGTGTCGTAGACATCGACAAGGGGACGGGCGAGGTGAAGGTCCGCCGCTTCGTCGCCGTGGATGACTGCGGCAACATCATCAACCCGATGATCGTGGACGGGCAGATCCACGGCGGGCTCACGCAGGGGCTCGCACCGGCCTTGTTCGAGGAGATCCAGTACGACGAGAACGGCAACATCCAGGGCGGCAGCTTCATGGACTATTTGCTTCCCACCGCCATGGAGACGCCGAGCTGGGAGGTGGCGAAGACGGTGACGCCGTGCCCGCATCACCCGTTAGGCGCGAAAGGCGTCGGCGAGTCGGCGACCGTCGGTGCGCCGCCGGCCATCGCGAACGCGGTGGTGGATGCGCTCTGGCATCTGGGCGTCAGGCACATCGACATTCCCATCACGCCGTTCAAGGTCTGGAAGATCCTGAGGGAGAAGGGTGTGACGGAGTGACGTGACCACCGACCTGTTCCTCACCGCCGCGAAGCTCCGCGCCGACAGCACGCCATTCGTGATGGCGACGGTCATCGCGAGCTATCCGCCGCAGAGCGTGCGGCCTGGGGCGAAGGCCATCGTGCACGCCGACGGCACCATCGAGGGGTGGGTCGGTGGCGGGTGCGTCAGGCCGGTGGTGTTGCAGGAGTCGGCAGACGCCCTCGCCGACGGGCGGCCGCGGCTCGTCCGCATGAACGCGCCGCCGAACGCGGGAACGGGCGAGCCGACGCGCCACGGCGACGTGCGCGAGTACCCCATGACTTGCCAGAGCGAGGGCGGGATCGAGATCTACCTCGAGCCCGTGCTCGCAGCGCCGAGGCTCGTGCTGCTCGGCCACACCCCCGTCGTCCAGTCGCTCGCGCGACTCGGCACCGAGCTCGGATTCGAGGTGGTCGTGGCCTCCCCCGCCGTGCCGGCCGACCTCTTCCCGACGGGCGTTCGGGTGTCGAGTGACATCCCGGACGCCCTCGCGGGTGCGAATGCCACCACGTGGGTCGTGGTTGGCACCATGGGCGCCGGCGACGAGGAGGCGCTCGCCGCCGCTGCGCAGAGCGATGCCGCATACGTCGGTCTCGTCGCAAGCCGCAAGAAGGCGCGTTACCTCATCGATTACGTGCGTTCGACTGGCGTGCCGGCGCAGCGCCTCGCCCGCGTCAAGTATCCCGCTGGCCTGGACCTCGGCGGCATGGGCGCCGCAGAGATCGCGCTCAGCGTCCTCGCGGAGATCGTCCAGCGGCGGTATGGGAAGGCAATGCCCCTGACGGCTGACCCTACGTCGACCGGCGATTCGGCCGCCGGCGCTTCGGCGGAACGCCCGGAGCCGGTACCGGCGCCGGCACCGGTCGCGCTCGGGCGCGCTCGAGGCGCCCCATCACGTCCCACCGCGTTCCCGATCGACCCCGTGTGCGGCATGCCCGTGGACCCGATAACCGCCCGCCACACGCTCGTCGAAGGCGACCGCACCATCTACTTCTGCTGTCCCCACTGCAAGGCGGCGTACGTGCGCCGTCAGGCGGAGTCGACGGCGTGAAGGAACGCATCGAGCATCTCCAGGACGCGATGGCCGAGCAGGGATACGTCACCGATCGCGCGACCGCGACGGCGGCGTACCTCGCCATCACGCTGCGCAAACCGCTGCTCATCGAGGGGCCGCCTGGAGTCGGGAAAACGGAAGTCGCGAAGGTGCTCGCACGCGTCTTGGAGACCGAGCTCATTCGGCTCCAGTGCTACGAGGGACTCGACGTCTCGACGGCGCTCTACGAGTGGAACTACCCGAAGCAGCTCCTGCACATCAAGCTCGGCGAGACCTCCGGCCAGAGTATCGCGCAGCGTGAGGCGGAGATCTTCAGCGAAGCATTCCTGCTCGAGCGGCCATTGCTCCGCGCGATTCGCGCGACGCGCCGGGCCGTACTCCTCATTGATGAAGTGGATCGGAGTGACGAGGAGTTCGAGGCATTCCTGCTCGAGGTGCTCTCGGAACATCAGGTGACGATTCCCGAGATCGGCACCCTGCGCGCCGAGCATGACCCGTGTGTGGTGCTGACGTCCAACCGTACACGGGAGCTCTCGGAAGCGCTGCGGCGTCGCTGTCTGTATCTCTGGATCGACTACCCTTCGCTCGAGAAGGAGCTCGCCATCGTGCGGGCGAAGGTGCCGGGCGTGGGAGACAGACTCGCCGCCGAGCTCACGGGATTCATTCAGGCAGTCCGGCGCCAGCGCCTCGTGAAGACGCCGGGAGTGGCCGAGACGCTCGACTGGTCGCACGCGCTCGTCGCGCTCCAGGCGGACGCACTCGATGACGCTGTCGCCACGGAAACGCTCGGCTGCTTTCTCAAGGACGAGGCGGACGTCCGGCAAATGCGCGCGGAGATCGAGACGCGCGGAGTGACCTCTCTCGTCGCGGCTGGGCGTGGAGGCGTTTAGCGTCCTCCCGTTCATCACGTCGTTCAGCCGCGCACTCCGCGACCGTGGGCTGCGCGCGACTCCCGCCACGTCCATCGACGCCGTCCGCGCACTCGGCGCCGTCGACATTACCGACCGGGGCGACGTGTACTTCGCCTTGCGTGCCGTGTTCGCCACACGCCGCCAGGACCTCGAACCCTTCGATGAGGTTTTTGCCGCATGGTGGACAGCGCGTGGTCGTGAGGCGGATCGGGACAGCGCGGCGCCGCGCGAGAAGACGAGCACGAACCCTTCCGTCGTTGCCCCGTGGGATGAGCCGAAGGTCGGCAGCACCTCGACGTATCTGACGCGATGGGCCGCCTCGCTCACCGAGGCCGAAGACGACGAGACAGTTCCAGTGGCGGCGCCGAGCCCTCACGACACCACGGCGACGAAGGACTTCCGTCAGTACGACGATGCCGACCTTCGCGGCCTCGAAGACGCCGCGGCTCGCATCGTACGTCGGTTCCGCTCGCGACGGAGCCGTCGCTGGAAGATCGCCCGGCGCGGCCCACGCATCGACCCGCGGCGCATCGTCCGCCTCGCCCTCGCCACCGGCGGAGACCCCATTCGCCTGGCTCGGCGAGAGCGGAAGCTCCGTCGGACGAAGCTCGTCGTCGTCTGCGACGTCTCGGGGTCGATGGACCTCTACAGTCGGTTCCTGCTGCAGGTCCTCTACGCGTTGCAGCACGCGTTCGCCCGCGTGGAGACGTTTGCGTTCAGCACGCGCCTCGTTCGGATCACTGATGCGCTCGCGAGCGACACATATCGCGAGGCGCTCGACGCGCTCGCGCAGGTCGAGGGCGGGTGGTCAGGAGGAACGAAGATCGGTGAAAGTCTCGAGAGCCTTCGCGCGGGGTGGCCGCGGCTGTTCGATCGCCGAACGGCGATAATCGTCCTGAGTGACGGGTGGGACACCGGGGATCCCGAAGTACTCGGGTCCGCGCTGCGCGAGATCCACCGCCGCGCAGGCCGGGTCATCTGGCTCAACCCGCTGCTCGGCAGTCCGTCATACCAGCCACTGACCAGCGGGATGCAGGCGGCTTTGCCGTACGTGGACGTGTTCGCGCCGAGCCACGATCTGGCGAGCCTCGAGCGGTTGGCCGTCCACCTGCGCTTCTGACCCGCGGCCGCTGGCCGCCGATCGAACCGCTGCTGATCCCGCCGGCCGCGGCCACTTGACATGACGGATGCGAACAGCAACCTTCCCCCTAGACTTTCAGTGGAAACTCTCAGTGTCAGCGACCGCCGACCAACTCGCGCTCGTCAAAGGCACCCTCGACGTGCTCGTCCTCAAGGCCCTCTCCTGGGGACCCATGCACGGCTTCGAGATCACTACCTGGCTCGAGGACACCTCGGGCGGGACCCTCGACGTCGATGACAGCGCCCTCTACCACGCCCTCCACCGCATGGAGGAGCGCGGGCTCATTGCCGCCGAGTGGGGCGTCACCGAGAACAATCGGCGCGCCCGCTACTACAACGTCACAACCGCCGGACGCGCACACCTCCGCGCCGAGACGGCGCGGTGGCTCCGCTACTCCCAGATGGTGAGTGGCATCCTCACGGCCGCCACCCGAACGGCGACCGCGCCAGCGACCTGAGGCGGCGGGAGCGCCTCGAAGCGCTCCCCCGGATCGACCTCGATGCTCCCGTCCCGCGCCCGCCGATTCTTCCGGCTCGCCATCCGGCGTCCCGCTCTCACCGAGCAGGACATCGACGCCGAGATCGCGTTCCATCTCGAGGCGCGAATCGCCCAACTCACGGCGCGCGGCATGTCACCCGACGCCGCGCGCGCCGAGGCATGGCGACGGTTCGGCGACGTGAACATGGCCCGGCATACCCTAACGAGCTCGGCAACGCGCCGAGAGACACGCATGGAATTCCGAGAAGCATTTGCCAGCGTGGGGCAGGACGTTCGCTACGCCGCGCGCGGCATGCGGAAGAGCCCTGGCTTCACCGCGGCGGTCGTGCTCACCCTCGCGCTCGGGACGGGCGCCAACGCCACCATGTTCGGCGTCGTCGATCGGCTGCTGCTTCAGCCACCCGCGCACCTTCGCTCGCCCGACGAGGTACATCGGGTCCATCTCACGGCGAGGGGCGACAACTGGGGCATGTCCATCGGTACGAATCAATCGTACCGGCGGTACCAGGACCTCACGTCGCACGCTCGCACCGCGTCGCACACTGCGGCGTACTACGAAACCGAACCGGTGTTCGGCCTCGGCGAAGCCGCGCGTGAGGAGCCGGCCGCGTTCGTCAGCGCGAGCTTCTGGCCACTGTTCGGCGTTCAGCCGGCGCTCGGAAGGTTTTTCACGCCCGCCGAAGACGAGCTCCCGCAAGGGACGGCCGTCGCCGTCCTCGGCTACGGGTACTGGCAGTCGCAGTTCGCCGGCGCGCGCGATGTGCTCGGGAAAACGATTCGAATCGGCCGCTCCGACTACACCATCATCGGCGTGACGCCCGCTGGCTTCAGCGGCCTCTCCCTTCGCTCCATCGCCGCGTTCATCCCGCTCACGGCGGGCGGCGCCGACATCTTCACCGAGATCGGCATCGGCGACCGATGGAAGGAGTCCTATCGCGTCGGGTGGCTGCAGACCCTCGTGCGCCGCAAGCCTGACGTGACCGTCGAGGCGGCGACAGCCGACTTCACGAACGCCTATCGCCTGAGCCTCGAGGCACAGCGGCCCACCGAACGGCCTGGCGGGCTGCCGTCGGCCGACTCGCTGCGCGCGAAGGCGGAGCTGGCGTCGGTGATCCAGGATCGCGGACCGAGTCGCAGCCAGGAGGCCACCGTCGCCGTGTGGCTCGTCGGCGTGTCGGTACTCGTGCTGCTCATGGCGTGCGCGAACGTGGCGAATCTGCTCGTCGCGCGCGCTATCCGGCGGCGCCGCGAGATCGCGGTGCGCCTCGCCGTCGGCGTGTCGCGCGGCCGGCTGCTCATACAGTTGCTCTCCGAGAGCACGCTCCTCGCGATCGTGGGCGGAGCGGTCGGCGTGCTCGTGGCGCAGTGGGGCGGCGGCATCCTTCGCGCCCTGTTGCTGCCGGACGTCGAGTGGACGAGCACCGTACTCGACCTGCGCGTCATCGCCGTCACGGTAATCCTCGCGCTCGCGGCCGGGTTGATCACCGGGCTTGCGCCCATGCGCCAGTTGTCGCGCGCCGATGTAGTGTCCGACCTCCGCACCGGTGGTCGCGGCGCGAGCCTTCGCGGCTCGCGCATGCGCCGCGCGCTGCTCATGCTGCAGGGTGCAATCTCCGTGGTGCTGCTGATCGGCGCGGGGTTGTTCGTGCGCAGCTTCCACAACGTTCGGTCGCTCGACCTGGGCTTTCAGCCCGAGCACGTCGTCGTGGCGGAGGTATCGGCGCGTGGTGCTCCGATCGATTCGGCTCGACGTGTCGAATTGATGGATCAACTTCGCGAACGGGCGCTCACTGTTCCCGGTGTGGAGCAGGCCGCGCACACCGTGACCATACCGTTCAGCCTCGAGTGGAACCAGAACATCATCGTCCCCGGTATCGACACGGCGTCGCTGCGCGAGCTCTTCGACGTGAACCCCGTCGGCCCGGGCTACTTCGAGACGATGGGGGTGCGTGTCGTGCGCGGGCGCTCGATCACCGACGCCGACCGGGCCGGTAGCCAGCCGGTCGCGGTGCTGAGTCAGTCCGCCGTTCGGCGCATCTGGCCGTCCGACGATCCACTCGGCAAGTGCGTGAAGCTCGACGGCAGCGGACCATGTCACGTCGTGGTTGGGATCGTTGGTGACATTCGCGAAGGATTCGATGAGGAGCCCGCGCGTCACCTCTACTTGCCGGCGACACAGTTCGCGACGCCGGACTCACGCATCTTCGTGCGTACGCGCGGCGAAGCAGCCACTCGCGTCGAGGCCGTGCGCCGAGCGCTGCAGGAAGTGGTACCCGGGGCGGCGTTCGTGAGCGCTCGGCCGCTCGACGCCATCGTCGCGCCGCAGATGCGCTCGTGGCGGCTCGGCGCGACGATGTTCACGATCTTCGGTGTGCTCGCGCTCGTCGTGGCGGCGGTGGGCCTGTACAGCGTGGTGGCCTACGACGTCTCGCAGCGCACGCGGGAGCTTGGCGTACGCGTCGCGCTCGGCGCGAGCGCGGGAACGGTGTTACGGCTCGTCGTGGGCGAGGGCGTGCGTGTTGTCGCGTTAGGGCTGGTGGTCGGCGCAGCGGTGTCGCTCGCGTTCGCGAGCCGGATCGCGCCGTTGCTCTACGAGGTTTCGCCAAAGGACCCGGCGACGTACGCGGGCGTGGTGGGCGTGTTGCTCGTTGTCGCCGTGATCGCGAGCCTCGCGCCGGCGCTGCGCGCCGCGCGCGTGGACCCCAACGTGGCGCTAAGAGCAGACTAACGGCCGCAGTCATCAGAACGGCAGCAGTCATCAGTTCCGAGTCGTTCAGTCGTGAGTTCTGAGTCACATGACTCATTACTCATCACTGGATGACTGGGAACTGATGACTGCTGCCGTTCTCAGGGAATGATGATCGTGAATCCAAGCGGGCTAACGTCCGGGCGACACCATTGTCGCGCTCACTATGCCGCGGTATCGGGTTGCGTCGACTACGCCGGACGGGGAGACGTACGCGTAGGCGCGAACGCCCGAGGGCCCGGCCGGCCCCTGCGGTCCTTGAGGTCCCTGCGGTCCGGCAGGCCCCTGCGGCCCGGGAATCCCGGCCTCGGTCCAACCGAACTCGACGTGATCCTGCTTCGTGCAGGCTGACGGCGTGTTCGGTGCCTTGATCCTGTAAACGGTCCCGCTACGCGGGACTTAGCAGGCGGAATACGTAGCGCCGCCGCTCTGCGCGGAGAGGACCGAGGGCGCGATAGCGGCAGCGAGAACGATGAGCACCGCGACGATGACCCACCATGCGGAACGCCCGTTGGGGCACGACGTGGTTCGAGTGCACATATCGAAGCTCCAGGAAGGGAGAAAGGGTTGATGGTTCGATTCTTCCGTCCTTCCTGTGCATTCCCGCTCCCAGGGCGGACATCACTGCGGTCCACATCCTCAGCGGTAAGTGCGAAAGGCGACCTCTGACGTCACCACCACGGCGTCGAGCAGAGACAATGATCCAGCGATTCGTGTCACCCAATCCCTCGAGACGGTCAGTAACCTGCTCGCCCGGACAGGCTGTTCGCGCTCTCCTCCCCGCGATTCTCGTGATGCTCGCCAGCGCGTGCGGCGGCACGGAGTCGGAGCTCCGAGACGGCGCCGACACGGCCTCGGACACGGCGACCCAGGCGGCAGGCACTGATCCCTGGGAGGAGGCGCGACGCCGTGGCGTCGAATTCAGGGCGATCGGCCAGGAGCCAGGATGGATGCTCGATATCGACGAGGGCGGGATGATTCAGTACGCCGGCGACTACGGCCAGACTCGCATCTCGGTGCAGACGCCGGAAGCCGTGCGTGACACGGTGGCGCGTACCACGAGCTACACCGCGCGCAGCGACTCGCACAGCGTCGAGATCGCGATTCGGGAGGAGCCGTGCAGTGATGTCATGAGCGGCGAGGCGTTCACCCATGCCGTGACGGTTCGTGTAGACGGGAAAGAGGTGCAAGGGTGCGGCAGGAGGCTTCAATGACAAGGAAGGTGATGAGCATCGGTGATCGCGGTTCAGTCCGCGTCGCGCTGGTCGAGGCGCCAGGTGTCGTACAGCGCGGCGCGGGCGCGGTGGGCCTCGCGCAGGGGCAGCGCGCGTAGCTTTCTCCGCATGACAACTGCCACGGCACGCTACACCCACTACCTCGGTGGGCGCTTCGTCGAGCCCAGGGGCTCCGGCACCATCGATGTCATCGATCCGGCGACACAGGAAGTCATCGCCACTGTTCCCGAGGGGAGTGCGGCGGATATCCACGATGCCGTCGCGGCCGCACGGCGAGCATTCGATGAGGGACCGTGGCGCGACACGACCGCACAGGACCGCGGACGCATCCTCTTTCGGATCGCCGCGATTGTCCGTGAGCACGCGGCCGAGTGGGCCGAGCTCGAGACGCGAAACAACGGGAAGCCGATCGCCGAGGCGGAGGCCGACATCGCCGACGTCGCCACGTGCTTCGAGTACTACGGCGGGCTCGCCACCAAGATCCACGGTGACGTCGTGCCCGTCCCGGACAACGCGATGAGTCTCGCACTGCGCGAGCCCATTGGCGTCGCCGGGCAGATCATCCCGTGGAATTACCCGTTGCTCATTGCGGCGTGGAAGCTCGCGCCGGCCATCTGTGCCGGGTGCACGATGGTCATCAAGCCCGCGGAGCAGACGCCGCTGACACTTCTCGAGCTCGCGCGCCACTTCGAGGATGCTGGCTTGCCGCCTGGCGTGGTGAACGTCGTCACCGGCGCAGGCGAGACGGGCGCCGCGCTCGTGGCGCATCCGGACGTGGACAAGATCGCGTTCACCGGGAGCGCCGAGGTGGGGAAGCTCATCATGCGGAGCGCGGCGGACACGTTGAAGAAGATCTCGCTCGAGCTGGGCGGGAAGTCGCCGAACATCCTGTTCGCGGACGCCGACTTCGAGGCGAGTGTCGACGGCGCGCTCTTCGGCCTCTTCTTCAACCAGGGTGAGGTCTGCTCGGCCGGAAGCCGGATTCTCGTGGAGCGGTCCATCTACCCCAAGGTGCTGGACGCGATGGTGGAGAAGGCTCGGACGATTCGCGTGGGGCCGGGCCTCGATCGCGCCACGAAGATGGGGCCGCTCGTGAGCCGCGAGCAGTTCGACCGCGTGCGCGCGTACCAGGAGCTGGGGAAGGGTGAGGCGAAGCTGGCGTTAGGCGGCGCTCGCGCGTCGGGCGGGGCGCTCGACCGCGGGCTCTTCGTCGAGCCCACGATCTTCTACGACGTGGACAACAGTGCCCGGATCGCGCGCGAGGAGATCTTCGGTCCGGTGGCGGCGGTCATTCCGTTCGACGACGAGGAGCACGCCTTACGGATCGCGAACGATTCGCCGTACGGCCTCGCGGCGGCAGTGTGGACGCGCGACATCTTCCGCGCCATGCGGACCGTGAAGCGGCTTCGCGCGGGCATCGTGTGGGTGAACCACATGCAGCCGACGTTCGTCGAGGCGCCCTGGGGCGGCTACAAGCAGAGCGGCATCGGACGCGAGCTGGGGAAGTGGGGGGTAGAGGAGTACCTCCACGTGAAGCAGGTGCACATCAACCTGAACGAGCAGCCGATCGGATGGTATTGATCGACGTCCGGTCCGCATCGCCTGCTCGTCAGAACGCCGCGCTGCCCTTCTTCCGTTTCACGTAAGCGAGCGCGGTGTCCCTTGCCGCCTCATACGTGGCGCCATTTCTCGCCTCACGCACGACCAGGCGTCGAAGCTTGAAGTTCGTCCAATCCATGTTCGTGTCCTTCCCGTGCTTGTCCGTCAGCGCTTTGAAGGTCGCTTTCGTCTTGAGCCAGGACATACCGCCGAGGAGGGTGTCGACGCGCTTCAGGCCAGACAATACGCCAGCGATGAACGGCTCCCTCGCAGCTTTCCAGTCGTCGGCGGAGGGCTGGGGCAGCACTGGCTGATTCGCTTTACTCAAACGGTCATTCTCGGCCGTGAGTTTGTCGGACATGATGTCTCTGAAGCGCTTCCAGTTCTTCTCGGGGTCGAACAGCATGTCCATGCGAGCCGTAGGTACCTGAAACGCCGCAGCCGCACCGAGGTCGCGCTTGGTGGGGGCGCTCAAGCCGCCCTTCAACACCGATCCGGCCCATTTTTCCGCGCTGATGTAATTCCCGCGGTCGCCTTCCTTGTCCCGTTTCGACAGCTGGGTGCCGGCGCGTCCGCCCATCGCGGCGTCTTTCACGATCGTTTCGAAGTTCGCGAGCACCGCCGCACTGTCGATCGCGAAGATGGTGCCCGTCGCGTCGAACGCGACGTTGCCGGTGTTCATCGCGTCGAGACGGTCGCCGTTTCCGAGCACCGCGTCGGCTACGTAGAGTCGGCCCAGGTTCTTCATGAGCGTGGCGTTCCGGAGGACCTCGATCAGCCCATCGGCCGTCCGGTAAACGTCGCCGAGCTCGTTCATCCCTGCCGCGAGCGACTGGATGAGGAACGTGTCTGCACTGTCGTAGTGCGGCCGAACTTCCTCCAATCGTTTCGGGTCGGGAACCGCGTGCTTGCCCGCTTTGTGGACCGCAAGCGCGCGATCGATCGTGGCGACTATTTCCTTGCCCAGCGGGGAGTTGCGCTTGACACCCACGGAGTTGAGTGACTTCGCGCCTGCCACCTTGCTGAGCACCTTCTCGGCGAACTGGACGTTCGCGGCGCTTCCCGTGATGGGCTTCACCACGAAGGCTGCGTTGGCAGGGCTGTAGTCCTTGGTGTTGCCAACGAAGCAGAAGAGGACACCCTGTGCACCTCCGCCGGACGCGCGAACCATGAACACGCGTTGCTGCCATTCCTTTGGAGTCCACTTCGCGACGAATTTCGTATCGAGTGGCATTGCAGCTCTCCGGGAGCGAGAATGGGTTCCCAATGTTGGCGGTGAGCCGATAATTGTCCAGCCGGCGAAGGCTCCCCATTCGTCATCGCGGTTCCGACCATTGCTCATATGGTGGTACTTCGGGGGCCGATTGGGTGCGCCACGCCGCTAGCCAAGCTCGGTACCGGCACTCATCCTTCGCTCGGCAGCCCTCAACACTCACGGGAATCAACATGCGTACAGCGAATCCGGCCCTCAAAGAGCGAACGTTCACCGACATCCGCGCTGCCGTGGGCGAGCCCGCGATGTCCCTGCAGGGAACCGCGACCAAGTCGCTCGTGCTGGTGTTGCTCACCGTGTTCTCGGCGAGCTCCACCTGGAACGCGGTGGCGAGCGGCAATCTCGGCATCCTCATGCCTGCCGTACTCGTGGGCGGCATCGGCGGCTTCATCGTTGCCCTCATCACGGTCTTCAAGCCCAAGGTGTCGCCGTACACCGGTCCGATTTACGCGGCGCTCGAGGGTCTGCTGCTCGGTGGCGTGTCGGCGATGTACAACGCGCGCTTCCAGGGACTTCCGGCGCAGGCGGTCGCGCTGACGTTCGGCGTCTTCATCGCGCTGCTGATCGTGTACCGAACGGGGCTGATCAGGGCCACGGAGAACTTCCGCCTGGGAGTCGTGGCCGCGACGGGCGGCATCATGATCATGTACCTCATCAGCTTCGTGCTGAGCTTCTTCGGGGTACAGATGGCGTTCCTCCACGACTCGAGCCCGCTGTCGATCGGGATCAGCCTCGTGATCGTGGGCGTCGCGGCGCTGAACCTGATTCTCGATTTCGACTTCATCGAGCGCGGCGCCGCCAACCGCGCCCCGA
>DASURJ010001130.1:0-2618 GCA_036280115.1 Gemmatimonadaceae bacterium | reverse complement strand
GACGTACAAGGGCCTCGAGAACCGCCGAGACTACTGGGTGTACGTCTTCGGGCGGCTCAAGCCGGGCGTGTCGATGGCGGCCACGAAGGAGGCACTGGACCGCGTCATCGCGCCGATCCTCGCCGACGTGGAAGCGCCCCTCCAGCAGGGGATGAGCGAGCAGACGATGGCGCGGTTCAAGGCGAAGCGCGTGGTCCTGGAGTCGGGGGAGCGCGGCCAGACCTCCATGCATCGCGAGGCACGCACGCCGCTCACCATGCTGTTCGTGATGACCGCCGTCGTCCTGCTCATCGCCTGTGCGAACATCGCGAATCTGCTCCTCGCCCGCGGCGCGAACCGCGCCACCGAGATGGCCGTGCGCCTGTCACTCGGCGCGTCGCGACAGCGACTCGTGAGGCAGCTCATGGTCGAGTCGTTCGTGCTCGCGATCCTTGGTGGCCTCGTGAGCCTCCTCGTGGCGCGGTGGACGCTGTCGGGGATCGCCGCGCTCCTCACGTCGGACGCGACGCAGACGCTCGACCTCCGGGTGAAGGTCCCGGTGATGCTGTTCGCCGCGGGGCTGGCGGTCGCGACGGGATTCCTGTTCGGTCTGTTCCCCGCGTTGCACTCCACGCGGCCGGACCTCATCACGTCCATCCGCGCCGGTGCGGGACAGATCGCGGGTGGGGGTACCGCGGGGCGGTTCCGCACCTGGCTCGTCGTCGCGCAGATCGCGCTCTCGACGACGCTCCTCGTCTCGGCGGGTCTCTTCCTCAAGAGTCTCGTGAACGTGAGCCGCGTCGATCTCGGTATCCGCATCGATAGCGTGGCGACGTTCTCCGTGTCGCCGTTGCGCGTCGGCTACGACACGCTGCGCGCGAAGGTGCTCTACACGCGAATCGAAGATGAGCTGCGCGCGATTCCCGGTGTCACGGGGGTCACGAGCTCCATGGTCCCGCTGCTGTCGGGCGACAGTTGGGGGAACGACGTGCGCGTGCAGGGCTTCCAGTGCCTCCCGGACACGGACTGCAACTCGCGCTATCAGGCGGCGGGTGCCGGCTACTTTACGATGATCGGCACACCGATGCTCGCCGGGCGCGACTTCCGGCCGTCCGACACCCGGGACGCGGCACCGGTCGCGGTGGTGAACGTCGCGTTCGCCGAGAAGTTCAAGCTGGGGAGCGAGGCGGTGGGCAAGTTCATGGGGCGCGGTGGCGGGGCCGGGGCCGATTCGTTGCGCATCCAGATCGTCGGGGTCGTGCCTAACGTCGCGTACAACAACGCGAAGCAGGGCCCGCAGCCGGTGTTCTATCTGCCGTGGATGCAGGTGGGGGTCGTCGGGCAGATGTACTTCTACGCGCGCACGCGCTTGGCCGCGGAGCAGCTCGTCGCCGCGATCCCGCCGATGATGAAGCGGATCGACCCCGGGCTCCCGGTTCAGGAGCTGAGGACGATGCCGCAGCAGCTCAGGGAGAACGTCTCTCTCGACCGGATGATCTCGGTGCTGTCGGCGGCCTTTGCGCTCCTCGCGACGCTGCTCGCGGCGGTGGGGCTCTACGGCGTGCTCGCCTACTCGGTCTCGCAGCGGACGCGCGAGATCGGCGTGCGCATGGCGTTAGGCGCCGACGGGAGCCGGGTGCAGCGGATGGTCCTGCGTCAGGTGGGGGTGCTGGTCGTCATCGGGACCGTGGTGGGCGCACTCGGCGCCTTCTTCGTGGGGCGCGCGGCGCAGTCGCTGTTGTTCGGGTTGCAGGGGCACGACGCGCAGGTGTTCGTGAGCGCGGTGCTGCTCCTCGCGGCGGTGGCGTTCGGGGCCGGGTGGCTTCCGGCGCGTCGCGCGAGCCGGACGCAGCCGATGATGGCGCTGCGTTACGACTGATCTGCTCGGCTCATGGGTGTGACGGGGTTGCAGGAGACGAAGAAGGAATTATCCGCGAGAGGGCGCGTGTATCGCCGGTAATCCGCACGCCCCGCTTCCTCGCCTGGCCGAGCGTCACGTGGCCGAGGAGCGTCGCGAGCACCGCGTCCGGAGCCCCGGCGATGACCGCATCCGGCGCGTCGGGCCGGCCGACGTGCACGTCGATCGTGCCGTTGCCCGCTTCAATGGCGAGCGCACCATCCGCCGCCTGAACTTCAATGCGCACTGGCGGACGTGATGGATCGGCGTCCCGCAGGTGTCGTCGGAGCGGGAGCACGAGCCAGTGTGTTCGGAACACAGCGTCTCGACCGACCGCGCCGAGCGCTGGTGCCCCCCAGGCCGCGACGGCCTCGATCACCGGGAGCAACGCGCGCCCGCGCTCCGTGAGCGAGACGAGCGGCGTCGCGACCGGAGGAGCGGGCTCCTGCCGTTCTACGAGTCCGGCCGCTTCCATCTCGCGTAGCCGATTCGCGAGCAGATTCGTGGGAATGCCCGGCAGCCCGCGCAGCAGGTCGGTATACCGGGACGGGCCGAGGATGAGCAGCTCCCGGACGATGAGGAGTGTCCATCGATCGCCGATGACGTCGAGCCCGGCTGCGAGGCCACAGTACTGTCCGTAGGAGCGCACGTTCCAAGATGGCTATAGGGTTTCTTTTTGCAAGTGGCTACTTGATTTTCTAAAGTACCGATGGCATTGTCTCGAAGCGGTTCATTCATGCAG
>DASURJ010001129.1:0-2129 GCA_036280115.1 Gemmatimonadaceae bacterium | reverse complement strand
GTCCCGCGCCGCCCTGTGCGGAGTCGCCCGGTGCCGCGGCGGTCTGTCCCGCCCCACGGCTCGGTCCCGCGGGCTCGTCCTGCGCCGGTGCCGGACGGGTGGTGGGAGGCGCGGTGCGTGTGCACCCTGCCGCCAGGAGCGCCAGGGCGGCGAGTCGGAAAGAGCGCGTCGTCATGAGGTAGAGGGGTGGGAGAATGGCAACGAGGCCGCACCGATTCTCGAGAACGGCAGGCGGAAAGGTCGGTATGTTCGAGCCTGGCCAGTGTGTTACGCGTCGTTCGGTCCCAACGTTGCCGAGGCCGCGAGCGCGCCCCCACGGCGGACGTTTCAGGGGCGATGCGCCCCCGCGGCGGATTCCGATCGGACCTCAGCCCCTCGCCTGACAAGGCCATCGCGCGCCCGCTCGAGGACGGCCCCGCCCAGATAGGCGGCGAGCGCGACCGCGAGCGACGTGAGAAAAGGATGCGACGCGCCGGCGGCGCTGGCCAGCACGTACGAGAGGGTGCCGAGTGACAGCGTGGCGTATGCCGCCAGCGGCCCTCCCGTGCGCGTGAAGAGCGCGAAGCACACCGTGACCAGCGCGCCGGCGCTGCCGAATGCCGACGCCTGCTCCACGAGCGCGAACACGCCGTCGGCGCCAAGCGCCAGCAGATACGCGAGACAGCCGAACGCGAACACGCCGGCGCGCGCAATCAGCACCTTGCGGCGCTCCTCGGTCACGCGGAAGATCGGCACGATGAGGTTGTGCGAGAGCAGGCCGGAGGAGACGAGCAGCGTGCTGTCCACGGTCGACAGAATCGCCGAGATGAGGCCGCCGGCGAACACCGCATAGAGGAGGGTGGGAAGCAGCTGCCGGGCGACCGTGGGCACCAGCTGCTCGGCGTCGGCGAGCGAAGGCACCAGTTCCGGCCCCACGAGGCCGACGTACAGCGGGATGAGACCGAACGACAGGTACAGTGCGGCGGCGAGAAGCGAGGATCGTCGGGCGACGGTCGGCGAACGCGCGGCGATGACGCGTCCCACGATCTCCGTCGCGACGACGGAGCCGAACACCGGAATCGCCCACGCCTCGACGACATCGAGCACCGATCCGCCGGACGACGGGAGCAGGCGAACGGGCGCGGTACGCCCGATGGCCGCGAAGGCTTCGCCGGGGCCGCCGAAATGCACGATGACCGCGACGAACACCACCGCGAGCCCGAGCGCGAGCAGGATCCCCTGAAAGAGATCGGTGATCGCGTCCACGAGCAGGCCGCCGAACATCGTGTAGAGGATCGTGAAACCCGCCGCCAGTCCGATGGCGGCCTCGGCGCTCAACCCTGTGGTCGCCGTGGAGAGCACGTGACCGAACGCGCGGATCTGCGCTGCTGCCCAGAGCACCGAGCTCGGAATGAGAATGACCGCGGCGAGCCGCTCGACGCCCGGCGAGTACCGCTGACGGTAGAGGTCGGCCAGCGTCGTGAGCTGGCGCCGCCAGAGAGGCGCCGCGAACACGAGGCCCATGAGAATCAGGCAGATGCCGTAACCGAACGGCTCCGCCGACGCGACGGACACGCCCTCGCGATACGCGCTGCCCGCGGACCCGACGACAGTCTCCGCGCCGAACCACGTGGCGAAAATGGAGAACGTGGCGAGCGAGTAACCCAGGCTCCGTCCGGCGACGAAATAGTCGCTCTCGGACTTGATGCGTCTGGAAATCCAGACGCCGAGCCCGAACTGCGCCAGCAGGTAGAGGAGGAGCGCGGCGGCGGTGGCAGTCACCGCTGCTCGAGAGGCGCGCCGCCGCGCGTGAAGAAGTGCATCCGCCAAAGCTTCACGATGGCGAACCGGCGCGCCAGAGCACGGGGTCGTCCCGCGGCGCTCGCGGGACGAAGAGGACTACGGGTTGATCGGGAAGGGAGCCTTCCGGATCATCTCCTCCATCGTCTTGAATCCACCCGGTGGTGGCGGCTGGGTTGCCGGCTTCGACGAGGGGCGCGGTGTTGCCGGCGCGTCCACTGGCGCAGCGGGCTCACGCTCGACCGGAGCGGGGACCGGAGCTGGCCGAGGCGTTGCGCGGCGCACGGGCGCAGGCCTCACGGCAGGCTTTGCCGGCGCGCGGCCTCCCTGAAACGCGCGACCTGGCGACC
>DASURJ010001128.1:0-5668 GCA_036280115.1 Gemmatimonadaceae bacterium | reverse complement strand
CGATGGGTTGATGCGGCTGATCGGTAGCCGATGACCTCTGCGCTTCGCGTACAGGCAAGCCACTGGGCAATATAGCTGAAGCTGCCGACGTCTATCGACCCGGGGCCACTGCCGCCATCTTGGGGCTCCGATCACAACCGGTGCGCCATGGCCGACGATTCCGCACGCGCGGGCTCTCCGAGAATCCCGGAGGCGTCCGGGACTCCACGCCGAACGTTCCTCGCGCGGTTCGCTGCGGGGCTCGCCGCTTTCTCGTCGGTCGCTCGGCAGCTCACAGGCCCAGCTTCTATGCGAGCCGACTCGCGTATCGCTCGCGGTGATGAGGGAGCGCAGCCTAACGACGCCCTGCTCGCTGCCCTCGGGACTGCCGTCCTTCCCGCGGAACTGGGGCCGGCAACCTCTCGTGCCGTCGCGGACTTCCAGCGGTGGATGGACGGCTACCAGCCTGGCGCCGAGGGAAACCACGGGTACGGGACCGGAACCATTCAACGGTTACCGGCAGATCCCCGACCGCGGTGGCGCGCCCAGTTGGCTGCTCTCGACGACGCGGCCAGGCGGCGGCACGGCGCGGCCTTCCCGTCGCTGTCGCGCGGCGACCGCCAGGCGATCGTGCGGGCCGCGCTCGCGGGCGTTCGCGCCGACTCGTTGCCAACGCCGTTGACCGCCGAGCACGTCGCGCTCGCGCTGCTCGCACACTTCTACGATTCGCCTGCGGCAACCGACCTCTGCTACCAGGCGAACATCGCGCGCCAGCAGTGCCGGCCGCTGCGCGCGGCGCCGCAGCAACCCGTTCCTCTCACGCGGCGGGCGCCATGACCCTACTCGTCAGGCAGGGGCGTGCCGAGGTGATCGAGAGCGACATCTGCATCATCGGGTCGGGAATCACCGCGGCCATGGTGGCCGAGAAGCTGACGGAGGAGCGGGAAGCGCGGATCGCCGTGGTCGAGGCGGGCGACGAGACGGTTCCGCTCGCTGAGCGCGCGGCACGACGCGCCCGCTTCATCGACTACGGGGAGAATCCGTGGGGCAGCGACCACATTGACGGGATGACTGCCGACGGCATTCAGTCCCGATCGATGCAGGTGGGTGGGCTGGCGATGCACTGGGGCGGCGTCACACCGCGTTTTTCTCCCGAGGATTTCCGGGTCCGATCGCTGTACGGCGTCGGCGACGACTGGCCCGTGAGCTACGAGGAGCTCGATCCGTTCTACGCCGACGCCGAGCGGCGCATAGGCGTCGCGGGGGAGCAGGGTCCGCCGGAGATGGACCCGCGCTCGACGCCCTTTCCCATGCCGGCGCTACCGCTCAGCTACAACCTCGAGCGGCTCAGGCGATGGACGGATGACTGCGAGATCGCGATGTGGAGCCAGCCGTCGTCGAAGAACTCAGTGGCCTACGGTGGTCGGCCCGAGTGCTGCCGGAACGACACCTGCTCGCCGATCTGTCCGATTGGCGCGAAGTACTCGCCGGACTTCACGTGGACAGGGCTTCGCGCGGCGCGGCGCGTGCGTTTGGAACCCCGGACGCTCGTTAGGCGGCTCGTGGTCGATGATCGCTCGAATCGGATCGTGCGCGCCGACGCGGTGCGCCGCGGGCCCGGCGGGCAGGCGGCGACACCCGTACAGTTCGTAGCGCGGACGTTCGTGGTCGCCGCCGGCTACGCGTGGAGCCCCCACCTGCTCCTCCTGTCGCGCAGCAGCCGCTTCCCGAACGGCGTCGCGAATCGGTCCGGCATGGTGGGCAAGTACATGACGGGTCACCGGAACGTGTTCGCGTTCATCCGGCTGCCGCTCCGGTTGTATCCGGGCGTGAGCGAGCAGCACAGCCTCGTCACGAAACAGTTCATGCGTGTTGGGAAGACGGACCGATACCTGCGTCACGACCTTCGCGTGTGGGAGTCGAGTGTCGGCCGGCGGCCGCGCCTGCGGGGTGAGGACGGCACGATACTCCTGGGCGACGAGATCCTCGCCGATTGGCGGAGGCGAACCGCGGAAGGCACGACACGCGTCCGCGCGTATTACGACGTGCTCCCGGATAGGGAGAGTGCGTTGACCCTCGACCCGAGCGCAACGAACGAGTACGGGGACCCGCGGCCCATGCTGAGGTTTCGAGACAGTCCCGAGTCCGCCGCGCTTCGCGGCTACTCGGAGGACACGATCAGAGCACTCTTCGCTCGTATGGCGAAGGCGGGGAACGGCGCGATCATCCGGTCGGGCATCGATGATTTTCAGGACCACCCTGGAGGTGGGTGCCGCATGGGCAACGATCCGGCAACCAGCGTGGTGGACAGCTTCGGACGTACGCACGATCACGAGAACCTGTTCGTCGTGGGTGCTCCGACGAGCGTGACGGGTGGGTGCGCGAACGGCACGCTCACGTTCCTCGCGGTGGCGCTTCGTCAGGCGACAGCGATCGGGCGGGAGTTTCCGGCGCGGAGGTCGTGATGATCTGGTCCGCAACGCTGTCATTCCGAGCGAATGTGTCATTCCGAGCGCAGCGAGGAATCCTCGACATCCTGGTAGAGGGGCCGGTCCCTCTCCAGCTCCCTCCACCGGGAGCAGGAAGAAAACCTGACGCAGATCATGCCGATTCCGCCGAAGAACGCAGATTCTCCTACTACCAGGAGAGTGGCTTCTCTCGCGCGGCGAGGCCTCCCGGTAGAGGGATTCTGCGGAATCTGCGAAATCTGCGGCCATCTGCGTCAGGTCTTCTTCAGCATCCTGGCAGAGGGATCAGAGTCTCTACCGGGATGACCGCGAGTCATCGGTCGCTTCGGCTGGTCGGGTCGATGGCCGTTCTCGGTATGACAGCGGCGTGTGCTTCGCCGGCAAGCCAGACGAGCAGCGACGCGTCGGCCGTCGCGAACGGCACCGGCGCACCGGTGACCTACTCGGCCGAGGGGGTGCGCAAGCCTAACGAGTGGCCCGTGTACGGCGGCGATGCGGGTGGGCTCAAGTACTCGCCGCTCGTCGGCATCGATCGGTCGAACGTCGCGCGGCTCCAGGTGGCCTGGACGTGGAAGACGGGCGAGCGACCCGTCCCGGCAACCGACTCGACGCTCGCGGCGCGTCCCGGCCAGTTTCAGGTCACGCCGCTCGCCATCGGGGACACGCTCTTTCTCTCCACGCCATACAACCGCGTCGTTGCCCTCGACGCCACGACGGGACGCGAGCTCTGGAGCTACGACCCCAAAGCGTACGCGCCGGGCCAGCCGTCCAACGGCACCGGCTTCGTGCACCGCGGTGTGGCGACATGGAGTGACGGCAAGGAGCGCCGTATCCTGATCGCGAGTCGCTGGCGGCTCATCGCGCTCGACGCCGCCACGGGGCGCCCCATTCCGACGTTCGGCACGAATGGGGAGGTCGATCTCACGGCGAACATCCTCTGGAGCGTGGAGAAGAAGCACTACACGAACACGTCGCCGCCGGTCGTCTACCGGGACCTCGTGATTGTCGGCAACGGTGTCGGCGATCGGCTCGTGTACAAGCGCGACCCGCCGGGCGACGTGCAGGCGTTCGACGTGCGCACCGGCCGCCGCGTGTGGCGCTTCAACCCCATCCCGCAGCCAGGCGAATTCGGCAACGAGACCTGGGAAGACAGCTCGTGGGCGCACATGGGCCACACGAACGTGTGGGCGCCGTTCACGGTCGACGTGCAGCGCGGGCTCGTGTATCTCCCGTTCGGAACGCCGAGCAACGATTGGTATGGCGGTGAGCGGAAAGGCGACAACCTGTTCGCCGAGACGCTCGTGTGCCTCGATGCGAACACGGGGCGGCGCGTGTGGCACTATCAGATCACGCGACACGGTCTCTGGGATTACGACCTGCCGGCGCCGCCCGTGCTCGCGACGATCCGGAAGGACGGCCGCGCACTCGACGTCGTCGCGATGGTCACGAAGCAGGGATGGGTATTCGTCTTCGATCGCGTGACGGGCAAGCCGGTGTGGCCCATCGAGGATCGGCCCGTGCCGGCGAGCGACGTTCCGGGAGAGCGCACGTCGCCCACGCAGCCCTTTCCCACGAAACCGGCGCCGTTCGCGAAGCAGGGGTTCACGGAGGACGACGTCATCGACTTCACCCCCGAGGTGAAGCGGCTCGCCCTCGAGGAGGTGCGCAAGTATAGGCTCGGAGAGCTCTACACGCCGCCGTCGCTCCAGGGGACGATCGTGATGCCGGGCGTCATCGGCGGCGGTGGTTGGGGCGGCGCGGCATTCGACCCGGAGACGAACGTTCTCTTCGTCAAGTCGACGAACAACCCGGCGGTCTTCAAGCTCGCACCAGTCACCGCGGCGTCGGACACGGTCCAGGCGCGATACATGGTGCAGTTGGGGTTGTCGTTAGGCGTGCGTGCGCCGGCGTCGTATGGAGACGACGTGCCGAGCCTGCCGGTGCACAAGCCGCCATACGGGACGCTCACCGCCATCGACCTCGGCACCGGCGACCACGTCTGGCACATCCCGCTCGGCGACGACCCGGTGGTGCGGAATCACCCGATGCTACGCGGCGTGACGCTGCCGCCATTGTTGGGCGTGCGGGGCTCGCCGGGCCCGATCGTCACGCGGGGCGGTCTGGTCTTCGTCACCGGTGGCGGGCAGGTACTGTACGCGATCGACGCGCGCGACGGGCGGACGCTCTGGCAGCACGACTTCGATCGTGTGGCCTACTCGGTACCGATGACGTACGCGACACGCGACGGCAAGCAGTTCGTGGTGGTCGCGACCGGTGCGGGCGCGAATGCGGAGCTCGTCGCCTTCGCGGTGGCGGGTCGTTAGTCGTCCGCGCCGCATACATTCGCTCCGTTAGGACTCTGACCCCTTACGTATCCAATCGCCGCTGCGGCCGACTGCCGAGGGCGAGGCGTCGCTCACACAGCCCCTTCGTTGTGAGGGCCGGCATCGGGAAAGGAGAAACGGATGAGGGGGATGGGGAGATGAGTAACGGCGAGCCGCGTGCACGTGGGCGGGGCCCGGGTGGCAGGCCAGGGATCGGCGTTCGTATGCTTCGGGCGCGCAACAGAACGATGATATTCGATTCTGACCCCAATTTCTCACTGGGGACGAAGCTTCACGTTCTGGGTGCCGCGCAACGGACCCGTTGCGCCGCCGCTGAGCGCCACGATCGCGACCCCGGAGTCCTCTGACTTCGCTTGCGCGCGCCACTGTGGTGGGATGAGCGAGTCGCCCTCGAACACGATCTCGAACACGCGCTCGCGGTGGCCCGGTGCGATGACGTGATAGTGGACGTGGCCAGGGTTGTTCGTCCCCGGATACGAGCCCGGACGAATCGTGCGGAACTCGTAGCGGCCCTCGGCGTCCGTGCGCATGTACGCCTTGAGGCGTGGGCGGTCGCTCGCGCGGGGATTCGACGGATCGTAGTAGCCACGGGCGTCGGTCTGATAGACGTAGACCGACGCGCCGCGCAGCGGTGCACCGCTCGCGTCCGCCACGGTGCCGGATATGACGATCGGCGTTCCAGGCTCACCGTTAGGCGGAACGACCGCGCGAGAGGGGGCATCGGCAGGTGCCACCGTCGGGGTTTGCGCGCCGCCCTGCGAGGGAACGAACACGGTGCTCGCCGCGAGCACCGCGGCGAATGCCAGGATCGAGCCTTTCACTGCGGGCCTCCACACGAAGGAGTGGGGTCTTCCCCGTCTGGGACGTCCTGACGAG
>DASURJ010001127.1:0-3474 GCA_036280115.1 Gemmatimonadaceae bacterium | reverse complement strand
CTGTCCACGACAATCTGGTGGAGCGTGGCGGAATGGCTGCCGTGGGTCGCGCTCACGCCGGTCATCCTGCGTGTAGCGCGGGCGAACCGCCCGCGTCGCGGCGCGCGTGTACGCACGGTGCTGGCGCTCGCCGCGGCCGGCGTCGCCGTGGCTACCGCACAGGTGCTTCTGGAGTACCTGCTCGATCGCGCCGCGGTGCTCGCGACCGGTGATCCCGGCGTCACGGTCCGCGTCTGGCTGGCTCATGGCGTGAGTGGTCCCCCGCTCGAGTTATCGTACCTGATGCCACGCAAGATCGGCTTCAGCTACATGACCTATTGGGCCGTGGTGGTCGCAGCGCTGGCGTTGGAGTACTACCGGCTCTTCGTCGATCGCGACGTTCGCGCCGCGCGGCTCGAGGGGGCACTGCTGTCGGCACAGCTCGAGGCATTGCAGGCGCAGGTACAGCCGCACTTCCTGTTCAACACGCTGAACGCGATCGCGAGTCTCATCCCCGAAGACGCCGCCGCGGCGGAGGAGACCATCGAAACATTGAGTGAGTTGTTGCGTGCGTCCCTGCGGGAGAGCGGTCGGCGCGAGATCACGCTGGCGCGCGAGCTCGAGCTTCTCGAGCTTTACCTCGGCATCCAGCGCACGCGGTTCCAGCACCGGCTGCGCGTCCAGCACGATACCGACCCCGCGCTCGCGACCGCCCTCGTGCCGCCAATGCTACTGCAACCACTCGTCGAGAACGCCATCCGTCACGGCATTGTCCTGAACGGCAAGGGTGGAACGGTCTCGATCACGACGCGTCAGGTCGGCGACACCTTGGAGTTGCTGGTCGAGGATGATGGTCCCGGCCTGACGGTATCGCACGAGGATACCAGTGGGTTCGGGCTCGCGAACACGCGATCGCGCCTCGAGCGGTTGTATGGCGGCGGGGCCTCGCTCCAGGTCGGGAATCGTCGTGACGGCGGAGCCCTGGCGCGCGTGCGGCTGCCGCTCGTGCGTGCGGTGGACGTTGACCCGGATGCCGTTAGGCACCCTGACATTACGGCGCTCGCACTCGATCGGCGACCACGCGTGGAGGTGGCGTCGTGAGTGCCGAGCTGCGCGTACTCGTTGTCGATGACGAACCGCTCGCGACGCGACGACTACGTCGCATGCTCGCCACTCATCCGGACGTCACGATCGTGGCCGAGTGCAGCAGTGGAGCCGAAGCGCTCGAGGCGTTCGCGCGGGAAGCTCCAGACCTCCTGCTCCTCGACGTCCAGATGCCCGACGGTGACGGGTTCGAGGTACTCGAGGGGCTCGGACGATCGAGCAGTGCGCTCGTCGTTTTCGTCACGGCCTTCGACGAGTACGCGGTGCGCGCCTTCGAGGCAGCGGCCCTCGACTACCTCGTGAAACCCGTCCGCCGGGCTCGCCTCGACGCGACGCTCGACCGGGCGCGGGAGCGGCTCGCCTTGCGAGCCGCCGCAACCCCAGACGCCGTGGGCCACGTCGCGGAGCCCAGCGCGAGTGCCGCCGAGCCACCCAGCCAGGTGGCGGATCGGCTCCAGATCGACCGGGGGCGGCACATGGACGTCGTGATGGTGGACGACATCGACTGGGTGGAGTCTGCCGACAACGACGTGATCGTGCACATCGGGAGCGAGCGGCATCGGTACCGCCGTACCATGGAGCAGGTGCTCGCACGACTCCCCGCGACCCGGTTCGTCCGCGTTCATCGCTCGGCGATCGTGAATCTCGGACGTGTTCGACAGGTGCACCCATGGTTTCACGGGAACTATCTGCTCGTTCTCGCCGACGGAACGCGCATGACGACCGGACGCACGTACCGCGAGCAGTTTCTCGAGCGCATTGACGCCTTGCGCTGAGATCGACGTATGTCCACCCCCGGGTGTGGGCGTTTACACGCGACTCGGTGACGCTCGCCCCGCTGCCGTTGGCCGCATCCCTCGCCGCGACGACCTTCGGTCTCGACCCATACCGCCTCGAGGCACAGATGCAGGCTGCGCACGCGCCACTCGCTGCACCAGCGGATAACCTGTCCGTCCGTCCGCGCCGAGTCACGACGGCAGGCCGGTCTCGTCTCGCATGCCTAACGCTGATCGCGATGATCGCGTCCCTGCCGCCAGCATCGGTTCCGGCGCAAGCGACCGGCGGGGACGTGTTGCGCCGGCGCGCCGCGTGGCAGGCGAGTATCGCGGCGCCCAATCACCCTGATTCTGGCGCGCTCGTCCGTCGGGTGGACGCCGGGTCGCCCGCGGAACGAGGCGGACTTCGCGATGGCGATCGGATATTGTCGCTGAATGGTACAGCGCTGACCGACGCCGATGTGTTCTGGCCGGCGCTGCGCGGCATCCGTGGCCGCGATACGGTGCGCGCCCGCGTCCTGCGCGTGGGGACGAGGGGACAGCGCGAGGCACTCGACGTGCGATTCGTCGTGGACTCGGTGCCGCACGAGCGCATTCCCGGAGCGACCGTCAGTTACAGCGCGGTTCGATCGACTCGCGGCTACCTGCTGCGTACGGTCGTCACGCGACCCGCGGACGCCGGCACGCAACGGCTGCCCGGAGTTCTGTTTGTGCCATGGCTTTCCTGTGACGTGGTCGAGAAGCCAGATCCGGGCAACGACGGCTTCGCGCACATGATGCGGGATGTCGCGACGCGCTCCAGGATGGTTTTCATGCGCGTCGAAAAGCCGGGACTTGGCGACAGTCAGGGGCCGGATTGCCGGTTCGCCGGTCTCGAGGACGAGCTCGCGGCGTATCGCGCGGCGTTGCAAGCGCTTCGCGCTCGGCCCGACGTCGATCGCTCTCGGGTCTTTGTGTTGGGCGGCAGCATCGGCGGCGCCCTCGCGCCGATCCTTGCCGCGGAGTCACCAGAAGGGATCGCCGGTGTCATTGCGGTCGGCGGCTTCACTCGCACGTGGTACGAGCACATGCTCGACATCGAGCGTCGGCGTCTGACGCTCATGGGCCGGACGCCAGCCGAGGTGAATGTGGCGATGCACGGAATAGCCCGGCTCTACACAGACTATTTGCTGGACCGTCGAACGCCGGCTGACGTCGTCGCGGCGCGCCCCGAGTTACGCGCGCTGTGGGACGACGAGCCGCGGCATCAGTACGGCCGACCGGCGGCGTACTACCAGGACGTCCAGCGACTCGACGTGGAAGGCGCCTGGGCGGCGCTCGCGGCGCGCAACGTTCCGGCCCTCGTTGTCTGGGGCGAGTACGACTGGATCATGGGCCGCCCAGAGGCGGAGCGGGCGGCGGAGATCGTGAATGCGATCCGCCCTGGAAGCGCGACGCTGTCGATTCTCCCGAGGACGAGCCACGGGCTCATGACGTTCGAGTCACTGGCGGCAACTTTCGCCGGACGGTCGCCGCGCTACGACGGCGCACCGGGCCGGGTCATCGTCGACTGGTTGATCGGGAATCGGGAATGAATCGATACGTAAGGGGTCAGAGTCCTAACGGATCGTTCCAT
>DASURJ010001126.1:0-3394 GCA_036280115.1 Gemmatimonadaceae bacterium | reverse complement strand
ACGTTGAAGTAGCCGTCGCTCGCGGCAAAGGCCGTAGCTGCCTTCCCGGCATCGCCAATGTGCCCATCCACCAGCTGGAGATCGGCGCCGACGGCGCGAATGATTTCCAGGATGGCCGTTGGGGTCGTGGCCGGGGCGTAGACGCGGACCGCGACGCCCGCCGCCGCTCCATACGCGGCGAGCGCCGCGCCCGCGTTGCCGGCCGTGGGCACGACGAGTCCAGGGACGCCGTGTGCCCGCGCGCGTGTGACTGCCGCACTGAGCCCGCGCGCCTTGAACGAGGCGGTTGGATTCACGGCCTCGTCCTTCACCCAGAGCCGCCGCACGCCAACCGCCGTGGCGAGGTGTGGCAGCTCGATGAGTGGTGTGAAGCCCTCGCCTAACGACACGGCCGGCTCGTCGTTAGCGAGTGGCAAGGCGTCCGCGTACCGCCAGATGTCCCATCGCGGACGCAACGCGGCACGTGTCGGGCTCGACGTGATTTCGGCGAGGTACGGCTGGCCGCAGCGGGCGCACGTGCCCGCGCGCGCGGTGCTCGGCTCCTCGTGCGAGCACGCGGAGCAACGCAGGAACCAAGTTGTCACGGAGTCTTCGGTAATGGAGAGGAACCGGGCGCGACCGGTGCGCCGCGGGCGGAAGAGAGATCGTCATTCGAGGACGATTGCGCAACTCCCTCATTGCCGTCCGTCGCTGTCGCCGGGCCGCCCGTGGGTGTAGCATCGGGCGCGCCACCAGGATGCGTGAGCGTATCGAGCAGCTTTTGTGCGCTGGCGGCCGAGAATCCGGGGAGGGCAGCGATCTGCTCGACCGTGGCATCGCGTACCCCCTGCACGCTTCCGAACGTCTGGATCAGCAAACGTCGCTTGGACGGCCCGATCCCGGGGACCTGGAGAAGCTCGGACGTCACCGTCCGCATCGAGCGACGCTTTCGATTGTACGTCACCGCGAAGCGGTGCGCCTCGTCGCGGGCCTGCTGGAGCATGCGGAGTCCGGGCGACCGGCGCGGCAATCGAATGGGCTCGGCACGGCCAAGCACAAAGATCTCCTCTTCCCGCTTCGCGAGGCTCACCAGCTGCAGTGTCTCGAGGCCAAGATCGCGGAGGGCCGCCGCGGCAGCGCCCAGCTGCCCCTTGCCGCCGTCGATGACGACGAGGTCGGGCAATGGCTTCTTCTCCTCGAGGCGGCGGCGGAAGTATCGCCCCACGACTTCGTTCATCGACGCGAAGTCGTCGGTCCCCTCGACCGACTTCACCTTGAACTTGCGGTACTCGGCGCGCCGCGGACGCCCGTTCTCGAACCAGACGCACGACCCGACTGTATCGGTCCCCTGCGCCGTCGAAATGTCGAAGCACACCAGCGACCGGGGGAGCCGTTGCAGCCCGAGCTGGCGCCCGAGCTCATAGACGGGATTCGTTGCCCGTTCATCGCTCTCGAGCGTCGCGAGCTTGAGCTCCTCGAGCAGGTGCCTCGCATTCTGCTGCGCGAGGTCCACGAGCTCTCGGCGCGGCCCTCGTTGCGGGACGACGACTCGTGTGCTGCCGGCCGACTGCTCGATCGCCTCGCGATCCTCGAAGTCGAACGGGACGAGCAGCTCGGCGGCCCGTTCGTCGGCCGCGACGTACGTGCGGGCGAGGTATGCCGACAATACGGCGGCGTCGTCCTCACCGTCGATGTTCTCGACAAAGCGGTGGTCGCGCGCGAGCAACTTGCCGCGCCTGATGCGCAGGATCACGACGCACGCATCGTCGCCGTCGCGCGCATAGCCGATCACATCGCGATCGCCCCCTTCGACCTCCAGGACGATCGTCGGCTCTTCCATGCGCTCGAGGTGCCGCAACGCGTCCCGCAGCTCGCCGGCACGCTCGAAATCGAGTGCCGCCGCGGCCTGCTCCATGCGCTCGCGAACGCGGCGAATCACCTCGTCGGCGCGCCCATCGAGGAACAGGACGACCTCGTCGATCATCGCACGGTAGTCCTCCTGGGTCTGTGCGAGGATGCAGGGCGCCTTGCAGCGGCCAATGTGGTAGTCGAGACAGGCGCGCTCGGGCATCTCGCGCGGCATGTCGTAGTTGCACGAGCGAACCGTGAAAATGCGCTTCACCACATTCAGCGCACGGCGCATCTGTCCGACGTCGGTGTACGGCCCGAAGTATTTCGCGCCGTCGTCGAGCAGCCGCCGAGTCACGAACACGCGCGGGAACGGCTCCTGGACGCTGACCTTGATGTACGGGTAGGACTTGTCATCACGGAGCGCGATGTTGAACCGCGGGCGGTACTCCTTGATGAGGTTCGCTTCGAGGATGAGCGCGTGCGCCTCCGTCGGGACGACGATCGTATCGACGTCCACCGCCTGACGCATGAGCGCGCGCGTCTTGACGCTCTCGAGATGGTCGCTGGCGAGATAGCTCCGCACACGGGAGCGCAGGCGTTTCGCCTTCCCCACGTATAAGACGACACCCTCCGCGTCCTTCCAGAGGTAGACACCGGGGGACTCGGGGAGATGCGGCAGCTTGGCGGCGATCGCATCGGGAACAGCAAGCATGTCCGAAAGTTAGACGGCGCCACACGCTCGATGGAGGGCGTCGCGAGCGGCTCTGCGCTCGCTAGGCGCGGCGGCCTACCACCGCCAGAGTCGAAATCGCCTGGCGATGCCTGCGGCGTCCTCGACGCCGAACAGTGAGGTCACGGCGAAGTACACGACGCCGAACACGCCGATTATGACCGCGCCACCCAGAAGCGGCGCTGACACCGGCACGACGAGGCGCGTCACCCACGCTGCGGCGGCCGAGAGGCCCGCGGCCGTCCAGAGAATCGCCATCCGTCGCGCCGGGATCCCTGCGCGGCCGACCCGTCGGCGGACGGCGTCCCGCAACAGCACGAACTCGACCCAGCCCGCGAGACTCGACGCAGTCGTGATCCCGGCAGCGCCCCACTGCGGCGGGAGACCGAGCGCAGCGCGGAGCGGAAGCGCGAACAGGTACCCGAGCGCGACGGTCAGTGATACGCGCACCAGGGCGAACCGAAACGGCGTCTTCGTGTCGCGCAACGCGAAGAGCGAGGACGAATACAGACGTCCGAGTGTCGTCGCGAGGAGCCCGATCGCTGATCCAGCGAGGATCAGCCACACCCACAGCGCCGTCGCGCGGTCGAATCGGCCGTTCTGATAGACGACACCCGCCACCACATCACCGATCGCGAGAAACGCGACCGCCGAGGGCACGATCCAGAACGCGATTCGCCGGAGTCCCGACTCGAGTCTCGCGCGCATGGCGCTCGCGACCGCGTCGCCCTCCCCGCGCAGGCTCGACATCGCCGGCAATTCCGATGCGGAGACGGCCATGCCGAACAGGCTCACCGGAAGCACCGCGAGGTTCTGCGCGTACGTCAGTGCAGC
>DASURJ010001125.1:0-4880 GCA_036280115.1 Gemmatimonadaceae bacterium | reverse complement strand
CTCGTGGACCGGCGCGGGGTGCTCTGGGTGGGAACCGACCGCGGCCTCGATCGACGGGAGCCTGGCAACACGAGTGGCGTGGCGTTCACTCACCTGACGCCGCAGTCGCCGGCCCCGCTCACGCTCGCGGATAGCGGCGTGACGGCGCTTCACGAAGACTCCCGCGGCCGTCTCTGGATCGGGTCGATTCCCGGTGTCAGCGTCTTCGACTCGGCGCGGACGCGGATCGACCACCACTACAATAGATATCGCACTTATCGATACGGATGGGGTGTGGCCGTCAGCCTGGTGGAGGATCGATCGGGGCTGCTCTGGGTGTCGACACGCTCCGAGCTCATGCGGCTCGATCCATCGACCGGGGCATTCACCTACTTCCGCTACGACCCCAGGAACCCCGAAGGGATCAGCAGCGACCTTCCGACGGGCGTGTATCGCGACCGGTCGGATGTGATCTGGATCGGTACCAATGGCTTCGGGCTCAACATTCACGACCCGAAGGCGAATCGGTTCGCCACGTTTCGACGCCCGGAGAGCCGGTCGTCCCGCATGGCCGGGTTCAGCGTCTACACGATCTTCGAGGACCGTTCGGGGACGCTCTGGATCGACGCCGGTCTCCTGTACCAGTGGAATCGAAAGACCGGGGCGTTTCGGAGCTTCGAGACGCGGTCCGATCGGCCGGCAGACTTCGGGAACACCGGCGTCTGGGCGATGGTGGAGGACCCGCCCGGGTTCCTGTGGGCCGCCACCTACCAGGGCATCTACCACTACGAGATCGCCACCGGCCGCTCCCGGCACTACCGCCACGATCCCGCCGACTCGACGAGCCTGCCCGAGGAGCTGGCGTACGACGTCTTCCGCGATCGCGACGGCGTCATCTGGGCGGTGACCGAGAACTTTCTCGTTAGGCTCGCCGACCCCGAGCGCGGGCGCTTCCAACGCTGGCCCGCCAAGGAGCGCCGGACCTCGGGCCAGTGGGTCTTTCCGTCGACGGTGCAGGACTCCGCCGGCGCACTCTGGCTGGGATCCGATCAGGGGCTCGCGCGCTTCGACCCGAAGACCCGCACGTTCCGCCGCTACCGCCACGATCCGCGCGACCCGTCCAGCCTGAGTCACGACGCGATTCGCGCGATTCTTCCCGACCCGCGCGAGCCGAACCGCGTCCTGTGGGTCGGCACGGCCGGCGGCGGGCTCAATCGCCTCGACGTCGAGTCGGGTACGTTCGCCCACTTCACCGAGCGCGACGGCCTGCCGAACAACGTCGTCTACGCGATCCTCGCGGACACGAGCGGTCGGTTGTGGCTCAGCACGAACCGGGGGCTGTCGCGATTCAACCCCGCGACGCGGCGCTTTCGCAACTACGACGCTGGCGACGGCCTCCAGAGCGACGAGTTCAACTCCGGTGCCGCGTTCAGGAGCCCGAGCGGTGAGCTGTTCTTCGGTGGCATCTACGGCTTCAACTACTTCCGGCCCGAGGACGTTCGGAACAACCCCCATATTCCGGAAGTCGTGATCACCGGATTCCGCCGCGGCAATCGCTACGAGACGGTGCGCGACAGCGGAAGTGCCCTGCACGCGACGATCTCGGAGACGGATTCGCTTCGTCTGTCGCATCGCGACGCGGTGCTGACGTTCGAGTTCGCGGCACTCGAGTATTCGGCGCCATCCAAGAATCGTTATGCGTATCGGATGGTTGGCTTCAACGACGAGTGGTTCGAGGCGGGGGCCATACGCGCGGCGACCTACACGAACCTCCCGCCGGGGCGGTACACGTTCCAGGTGCGCGCGAGCAACAACGACGGCGTCTGGAACGAACGAGGCACGTCGCTCGCCGTCATCATCGCACCCCCGTGGTGGCGGACGTGGTGGGCGTATGGGTTCTACGCCATACTGGCGCTCACGGCACTCTACGGCATCCGGCGCTACGAGATGAACCGGCTCCGCCTCAAGAGCCGGCTCGAGATCGAGCGAGTCGAAGCCGAGCAACTGCGACAGCTGGACCGCGCGCGCAGCCGGCTGTTCGCGAACGTGAGCCACGAGTTCCGGACGCCGCTCACCCTGACGATGGGCCCGCTCGACGACCTCCGCGCCGGTCTGCACGGCCCGCTCTCCCCGGCTGCCGTCGAGCAGATCGACCTCGCGCGGCGAAACGCGGGGCGCGTCCTCGGTCTCATCAACGAGATCCTCGAGCTCGCTCGCCTCGAAGCCGGGCGAGAAACGCTGCGCGCGCGGCGCCTGGACCTGGGACCGTTCGTGGCGACCGTCGCCCGAACGTTCGTGCCGCTCGCGGAGCGAAAGGCGATCGCCTACGAGATCTCCTGTCCCACAGCACCCATCATTATCTACGCCGACCCGGACCATCTCGAGCGCGCCCTCTCGAACCTGCTCTCCAACGCGTTCAAGTTCACGCCCGACGGCGGTGCCGTACGCATCACCGTCACCGACGACGAGACTTCCCCGCACATAACCGTTCGTGACAGCGGTCCCGGGATTCCCGCCAGCGAGCTCGGTCGCGTCTTCGATCGGTTCCATCGCGCCAGCACCGCCGGCACGACGCCAGGAACCGGCATCGGACTCGCCCTGGCACGGGAGCTCGTCGTGCTGCACGGGGGATCCATTACCGCCGAGAGCGAGGAGGGATTCGGCAGCACGTTCACGATCGCCCTGCGCAAAGGGCGCGCACACCTCGCTCCGGACCAGATCGTTGACGACGACAAGGCGATCGCGTGGACACCACGCGGAGACCAGTCGCCTGTATTCGTGCCGGCGCCCGCGAACGGCGCGGCGGAGTCGTCAGCGCCGAGCAATGCCGCCCCGACCGACGAGGACGTCACCACCGTGCTCGTCGTGGACGACAACGCGGAGATTCGCGCCTACGTCAGGCAGCATCTCGCGCCGCGGTACCGTGTGCTCGAGGCGGTGAACGGCGAGGAGGGCCTTGCGCTCGCGCGCCGGTCGTTACCCGACCTCGTCCTCTCCGACGTGATGATGCCGGTGATGGACGGCTACGCCCTGTGTCGCGCGCTCAAGTCGCATTCGGATACGGACTTCATTCCCGTGATCCTGCTGACTGCGCGCGCCGAGACGGAGGACAGGCTCGCTGGATTGCACGAACAGGCCGATGATTACCTCACGAAGCCGTTCGATGTTCGAGAGCTGCTCGCTCGCGTCGGGAACATCGTCGGGATGCGGCGGCGACTGCGGGAGCGGTTCGCTGGCGCGCGACTGACGATCCACCCCGCGCCCGTCAGCGTCGCGCCTGCCGACGCGAAGTTCATCGATCAGGTCCGCACGGCCATCGAGGCGCACCTCGGCGACGAGACGTACACGGTGGAGCGACTCGCGAGCGACGTCGCCCAGAGCCGCGGCAACCTGCACCGGCGGCTGCGCGAGCTGATCGGCGAGAGCCCGTCCGATCTCATCCGCCGCATGCGGCTGGAGCGCGCGGCGGAGCTGCTCGAATCGGGCGCCGGTTCAGTCGCGGAGGTGGCGTATGCCGTGGGCTTCAAGAGCGTCGCCCACTTCTCGAACGCCTTCAACGATCAGCACGGCGTGCGCCCGTCGGGCTGGCGAGACCGCGTGCTCGCGAGCGCCCCCGCCCCCGCCCGAGAATCAGTGCTCGATCGAGGATCGGGCGTCTAGCGCCGACAGCGCATCGACAAAGATGGCCGGCGTCGGGATCGCGCGACGCCGTGCCTTCGCCAGCAGCCAGTCGAGCGTGACATCGACGTCCGACGGTAGCGCGTCGCGAACCCTCGTGATCGGCACGGCGCGTCGTACACCGTCTGCCTCATCACGGCGAGCTTGTCGCCGGGACCGACTTCGCCATCGATTACCCAGCGCTCGGCGATAGCCCGCGCGAATGCGGCGAACTGCGGATCCGACACTGCGCACCTGGGGACTGACTCCGGTCGATCGGCCCCATGCCCGCGAGCGGCAGGGACTCGGTAAACTGAACAGCGCTGGTCGCTGTTGACTGGAATCGGTTGACGCGAAAAGCGACCAAACGCGCGGCGCGGTGAACGGCCTCGGGATGCTGCTACTCGCTGAGTTGAGGGGCCTCCCGAGGGTGTCACTCTGCAGCAACCAGTGCCAGCTAACAGCTACCAGCTAGGTCCTGTAGTCCTGCAGCAACCAGTTCCAGCCAACAGCGACCAGCGTAGTTCCTGTAGTGTGACGCCGTTCTGACGCGTTGCGCCCGTGCCTGACGCGACATACGCGCAACAACTCGCGTCATATCCGCTACCGCGCGCAGCTCGGCCAGCCGCACGTTGGCCCGCCACGCTCGACGCCGAGCGCTCCGTCGACGCCCGGACGGCACGCGGGGGCCGCAGTGCAATCCCAGACACGAGAGGTCGCCGGCCAAGTGAATGTGCCTGGGCGGACGGTCCTGCTGGTGGATGATGATGCGGACATGCGGCTCTACCTCCGGAGCTGCCTGCGCGTCGTGGCGTTGCCATTCGACCGAGTGATCGAAGCAGCCGATGGGCTGGAAGCGTTGCGACTGATGCGATCGGAGACCGTCGACGTGGTCATCAGCGATGTCGGTCTGCCCGGCCTCGACGGCCGACGACTGACCCGCGCGATCCGGGACGACGCTTCCCTGCGTCACATCGCCGTGCTGCTCATCAGTGGCGACGGCCTGATGGGCGACAGTGCCGCCGACGGCTTCCTCTTCAAGCCGTTCAACAGCCACCAGCTCGTCGCCGCGTTGGACGGACTCGTTCCACGACAACCCTCGGTTCCCGAGTTCTAGGACTCAGGCAAGTCAGCTCCTTTGTGCTCTTCCATCGGCGGGTAACGACCTCCGACGAACGACCAACGACTCCCACTCAGCGAGGCCCGACATGACGGTTCACCGAAACGCTCGCGGCATCATATCG
>DASURJ010001124.1:0-2360 GCA_036280115.1 Gemmatimonadaceae bacterium | reverse complement strand
GCCGCCGAGATCCGCGCCCGATTCCTGGACTACTTCGCTCGAAACGCCCACGCCGTCCGCCCGAGCTCGTCGCTCGTGCCGGCCGACGATCCGACGTTGCTGTTCACGAACGCCGGCATGGTCCAGTTCAAGCGCGTCTTCCTCGGCCTCGAGGATACGAACTATGGGCGGCGTGCCACGACTGCACAGAAGTGCGTGCGCGCGGGAGGGAAGCACAACGATCTCGAGCAGGTCGGGCACACCTACCGGCACCACACGTTCTTCGAGATGCTCGGCAACTTCTCGTTCGGCGACTACTTCAAGCGCGACGCGATCCGCTTCGCCTGGGAGTTCGTCACCGAAGAGCTGAAGCTGCCGAGGGAGCATCTGCGCGTCACCGTGTACGCGGAGGACGACGAGGCGCGCTCGCTCTGGCGGGAGGTAGCCCGGCTTCCCGATTCGCGGATCTACGGGCTGGGCGAGAAGGACAACTTCTGGCAGATGGCGGACACGGGGCCGTGCGGCCCGTGCTCCGAGATCTACGTCGATCTCGCGTACCTAACGCGCGACTGGACGTTCCCGGCGGACGCAGGCGGGGAGTGGACGGACCTCGGGCGCCGGGAGTTCTCCACCGAAGCGTTCGTCGAGGGCGCCGAGGCGGGCCGGTTCCTCGAGATCTGGAACCTCGTCTTCATGCAGTTCGACCGGCAGGCGGACGGCACGCTCGTGCCGCTGCCCAAACCGTCGGTCGACACGGGTGCGGGACTCGAGCGCATTGCGGCGGCGATGCAGGGCGTGACGAGCAACTACCACACGGACCTCTTCGTGCCACTGCTGCGCAAGGCCGAGGAAGTCGTGGGCATCCCGTACACGGGGATCGACCAGACCGGGCTCGGTGGGGCGCCGCGAGCGAAAGCGCAGCCGAACGTCGAGCCGGCGTCGTTCCGTGTGCTTGCGGACCACGCGCGCGCTGTCGCGTTCCTGCTCGCGGACGGCGTCTTTCCGTCGAACGAAGGACGCGGCTACGTGCTGCGCCGCATCCTCCGCCGCGCGGTGCGCCACGCATGGCTCCTCGGCCGGCGGACACCCACGCTCGTGTACCTCGTCGAGGACGTCATCGCGCGCATGTCCGACGTCTACCCCGAGCTCGCGCAGCGGCGTCAGCACATAGTCGAAACGACGAAAGCGGAAGAAGAGCGCTTTCTCGCGACGATCGACGGCGGGATGGCGCGCTTCGATCAGCTCGCGCCCGCGCTCGGATCCACGCAGGGCTCCACGCATCTCCGCGGCACCATCAGTGGCGACGACGCGTTCCGCCTCTACGACACGTACGGGTTCCCGATCGACCTGACGGAGCTCATGGCGCGCGAGCGCGGGTACGCGGTGGACATCGCGGGCTTCGAGGCGGCGCTCGCGCAGCAGCGCAGCCAGTCCCAGGCCGAGCGAAAGGCGCGGAAGCTTGGCGTCGCGGCTGATGACTTCGCCGACCTCGCGGCGTGGCGCCGGGCCGGCGGTGAGCACGGCGCCACGGCGTCGCTGCCGGTCACGACGTTCGTCGGCTACGACACGGTGGAGATCGACACGCAGGTCGCGGCAATCCGCCATCTCGATGACGACCGCGTGGCCGTGTTGCTTCGCGAGACGCCGTTCTACGCCGAGTCCGGTGGGCAGGTCTCCGATCGAGGTGAGATCCTGGGCGAGGGGTGGCGCGTGGACGTCGATGACGTGAAGAAGATCGACGGGCGCACGGCCGCGCTTGGCAAGCTCACCGGAACGATCGAGTTCGGGCGTGCCGTTGCGCGCGTGCCGTCGGACCGCCGGAAGGACACCGAGCGCAATCACACGGCGACGCATCTGCTGCACGCGGCCCTGCGCCAGGTCGTCGGCGACCACGTGCACCAGGCGGGCTCCGTCGTCGAGCCCGACCGGCTTCGCTTCGACTTCACGCATCACGGGCCACTCAAGCCCGAACAGCTCGCGGAGATCGAGCGGCGTGTGAATCGTGGCATCTGGGCGTCGGTCCCGGTGGTGTTCGAGCAGAAGGCGTACAAGGAGGCCGTGGCCGGCGGGGCCATGGCGCTTTTCGGCGAGAAGTACGGCGACGTCGTTCGCGTGGTGAACATTCCCGGTCTCTCCATCGAGCTCTGCGGCGGAACGCACGTGCGAAACACGAGCGAGATCGGGCTGTTCAAGATCGTGAGCGAAACCGGCGTCGCCTCGGGCGTGCGCCGCATCGTGGCGCTCACCGGAGCGCGCGCGTTCGAGTTGCTCCGAGATCGTGAGCAGGCGCTCGCGCGGGTGGCCGAGCGGCTCAAGGTCGTCCTGCCAGCGGGCACCGGGAGCGAGGTCGTGACGCACCGCGTGGAGGCGCTGCTGCAGGA
>DASURJ010001123.1:0-2110 GCA_036280115.1 Gemmatimonadaceae bacterium | reverse complement strand
TCCACGATCGTGAACATCGAGCGAGTCCGCGAGATCCAAACGATGTTCAAGGGCGAGCACGTCGTCCTCACCACGAACGGGCGGCGGTTCCCGCTGAGCCGCAAGTATCGAGCGCTGCTCGAGGAACGACTCGGCAAGCGCGTCTGAGCGGCGCGCCGCTCGTCGGGCGATGACGTCGCCCCGCCGTCACTCATGCGCGCCGGCCGTCACTCGTACCAAACTCGTTGGGCGGCCCACGCACGGGTCGTAGCATCGCGTAGCTCGCATGGCGAGGATACGCTCGCGATGCGCGACGTCGATGACCCTTGTGTGCGGAGCCGAGCATGTTACGTCACGTCTGTGCCCTCTCGTCCGGTGCCATCGCGTTTCTCCTGTTGCTTCCCGTGGATGCGGCGGCCGCGGCGCAACCGCCTCGCGCGCACCGCGGTTTGTGGGCGGACACGGTTCATGGCATTCGCATCGAAGACCCGTACCGCTGGCTCGAGCAGATGGGTAGCGCCGAAACGCAGGCCTGGACACGTGCCCAGGATGCGTACGCGCGCACATACGCGTCCGCCGTTCCGGAGCGGTCGGTCATTCACCGCCGGCTGACGGCGATCGCCAGTGTCGAGCGGTTCGGTGCACCTGTGGCGCGCGGAACGCGTCTCTTCTACACGCAGTTCGCCTCGACAGGACCGGCCACGCGATCGTCACTCATCGTGGAGGACGGCGGCAACCGGCGGGTGATGATCGCCGGGGACTCCACGGAACGCGCGACGGGACGCGTCCCGTCGCGGTTCTTCCCAAGCCCGGATGGGCGGCTCGTGGCCTACACGCTGCGTCGAGCCGGGACGCGCTGGGAGACGCTACGGGTTCGGGAAGTCGAGAGCGGTCGAGACCTCACCGATTCACTGGTGGGCATCAACGGCGCGTCGAGCGTACAGTGGGACCCCGACGCACGCGGTCTGTCGTACGTTCGTTACCCCGTACCCCCTGCTGGCGAAGAGCGGCAGACGCAGCTTCGCGACGGCAAGCTGTACCGTCATCGGCTGGGCGCGCCACAGTCCAGCGATTCCCTTCTCTTCGAGCTGCCGACCGAGCCATTCGCGCTCCTTCGCCACCGGGTGAGCGACGATGGTCGGTTCACGGTCGTCAACGCCTTGCTGCCGACGCAAACCGCGAATCGAATCTGGGCCGCCGATGCGCGCGCACCCGGGCGCGGCTTCGTGCCCGTCATGGACGAGGGCGATGCCGCGTACTGGTACGTCGGGTCGCGGGGATCCACGCTCTGGCTCGTCACGAATCACTCCGCGCCGCGGTGGCGCGTGATCGGCGTCAATGTGACCGACCCGGCGCCGTCGAGGTGGCGTGAGGTCATTCCACAGGCTGCCGAGGCGATCGACCTGACGGGACCGGGCATCACGATGGTGAACGATCGCTTCATCGTCGCCTACGTGGCGGACGCCCGTTCGCGCATCCGTACGTTCGACACGACGGGCAGGTTCGAGCGTGAGATCGCACTCCCCTACCTGGGCTCCGTATGGACGGGGTTCGTCGGGCGCCAACAGGACCGCGAGGCGTTCTACGTGTTGAGCGGCGTGGCGGACCCCGGCACGATCTTCCGGCTCGATGTCGCGAGCGGAACGTCGCGAGAGTATCGGCGGCCATCGCTGCCGTACGACCCGTCCAACTTCGTGACGCGCCAGGTCTTCTATACGAGCCGTGACGGCACGCGCGTTCCCATGTACGTGGTCCATCGCAAAGGGCTCGCGCTCGACGGTACGGCGCCTGCCTACATGTACGGCTACGGCCACGGCGGCTGGTCCGCCGCACCGTGGTTCCAGGCGAACATCGCGGTGTGGCTCGAGAACGGTGGCGTGTGGGCCCTGCCTAACACACGCGGAGGCGGTGAGTACGGCGAGGAGTGGCATCAGGCGGGCATTCGCCGCAACAAGCAGAACGCGATCGACGACTACATCGCCGCCGCGGAGTGGCTCATCGCGAACCGGTATACGTCCCGAGAGCGGTTCGTTGCGAACACGAGCAGCGCCGGCGGCCCGCTCGTCGCGGCCGCAATCATCCAGCGCCCCGAGCTCTTCGGCGCGGCGGTGATCGACTATCCGCTGATGGA
>DASURJ010001122.1:0-2728 GCA_036280115.1 Gemmatimonadaceae bacterium | reverse complement strand
CTCGGGACGCCCCGGCGGAGCCGTGGCGCCCCTCGAGATACTCCGACAGCCTCCTAGTCTCGTGAGTCAGAGATTCGCCGTCAAAAGCGTTGGACGCTCGCCAGGATCTCGTCGGCGGTCTTGGTCCATATGAAGGGACGTGGTGGCTCGTTGGCGGTCGCGATGTACCGCATGATGGCCGCTTCCAGCGCTCGCGTGCTGCGATGAACGCCTCGGCGAATCTGCTTCTGGGTCAACAGAGCGAACCAGCGCTCGACCTGGTTCAGCCAGGACGCTCCCGTCGGTGTGAAGTGCATGTGATAGCGCGGACGCTTCGCAAGCCACCGGCGGATGCTCGGTGTCTTGTGCGTGGCGTAGTTGTCGACGACGAGATGGACATCCAGTTCCGGGGGCACGACGGCATCGATGGCGTTGAGGAACTTGCGGAATTCGGCCGCCCGGTGCCGGCGATGGCACTGTCCGATGACCTCGCCGGTCTTCACGTCGAGCGCGGCGAAGAGCGAGGTGGTTCCGTGACGCACGTAGTCGTGGGTCCGCCGCTCGACTTGCCCGGGCCGCATCGGCAGCAACGGCTGGCTCCGATCCAGCGCTTGGATCTGCGATTTCTCGTCCACACAGAGGACCAGTGCGCGCTCCGGCGGATCGAGATAGAGCCCCACGATGTCCCGGACTTTGTCGATGAAGAGCGGATCACGGGACAGCTTGAACGTCTCCGTGCGATGCGGCTGCAGACCAAACGCGCGCCAGATTCGACCGACGGTGCTCTGGCTCAGGCCGCAGCGCGCGGCCATCGCGCGCGTACTCCAGTGCGTCGCGTCGCGCGGCGTCGACTCGAGCGTCAAGGTCACCACCCGTTCCACCTCAGCGTCGGCGATGGTCCGCGGTGCGCCTGGCCGTGGCTCATCGAGGAGCCCGTCGACGCGCTTGAGCAGAAACCGCTGTCGCCACTTACCGACGGTGTCCTCATCCAACCGCAGTTCGCGCGCGATGGTGCGGTTGGCCTTGCCCGCGGCGCACTCGAGCACCACGCGCGCCCGTTGGGCGAGGGCCTGGGCGGTGGTTCGACGACGCGTCCAGCTTTGCAGCATCGCGCGTTCGTCATCACTGAGCGTGAACGGTATCAGCGGCCGACCTGGGGGCATGCGCGTCTCCTTTGTACAAGAGAACGCGACAACGTTGGAATATGTTCCGACGAACTTCTGACTCACGAGACTAGTCGGGAGGCAGGACATAGCTCCACGTCTCCGACAGGACCTCGTTCCCGCGCCCGAGGTGCGCCCGAAGCTCCACCGGCTTGCCGGCGTCGACGCGCCGCAGCCGCACGACGAAGCGCCAGCCGCCCGTGACCTCGTTGCGCGTGAGCTGTCGCTCCAGGACCTGGCCGTTCGCGTCCACCCACAGCACGGCGTCCACGGTGGCGGTGGGCGGCATCCGCGCGAGCGTGGGACCGTCGAAGTCGACGTGGAGGACGACGCTGTTGTCGCGCGACTTCGCGTAGCCGCGGCCACGACGCGTCTCGCGCACCCAGCCGATCGGGGGCCGGCTCTCCTGGTCCTTCTGCCACAGCACGCGATACCCGTACGGCAGGGCCTCCTTCGGCCGCGGCTGCCAGTCGGGGACCCAGTACGCGACGATGTTGTCGTTGGTCTCGTCGGGAACCGGGATCTGCACCAGCTCCACCCGCCCCGGGCCCCACGGCCCCTTCAGCTCCACCCAGGCCGACGGTCGCAGGTCGTAGCGCGCCTCGAGGTCCTCGTAGTCGCCGAACGAGCGCGCCCGCTGCATCAGACCGAAGCCCCGCGGGTTGGTGAGCGCGAACGAGGTGACGAGCAGACGCTTGGGGTTGACGAGCGGGCGCCAGATCCACTCGCGCGCGGCCGTCAGGATGGACAGGCCGTCGGAATCGTGCACCTGGGGCCGGTAGTCCTCCTGCGCCGGGCGCTGGTTGGCGCCGAAGTAGAACATGCTCGTGAGGGGCGCGAGCGCCAGCTTGGCGACGTTCCGTCGCAGGAACAGCCGCGCGTCCACGTCGACCACGGTCGTCACCCCGGGCCTGAGAACGAACCGGTACGCGCCCGCCGCGCGGGGCGAATCGAGCAGGGCGTAGATGGTGAGCTCCTTCTCGTTTGCCTGCGGTCGCTGGATCCAGAACTCCACGAACCGCGGAAACTCCTCACCGCTGCTCTCCGCGGTGTCGATGGCCAGGGCGCGCGCCGACAGCCCGAACCGCTGCCCCCGTCCGAGCCCGCGGAAGTAGCTGGCGCCGAGGAACGCGAGGACTTCGTCCTTGTACGTCGGCGTGTTGACGGGGAAGTGCACGCGAAAGCCCGCGAAGCCGAGCCCGCGCAGCTCCTCACGGTCGAGCTTGTTCCGGCCGTAGTCGAACGCGTCGGGATCGAACTGGATGTCGCGCTCGCCCTCGGCGGTGATCTCGTGGATGACGACCGGCTCCTCGTAGAAGTAGCCACGATGGAAGAACATGATCTCGAACGGCAGCTTCGTGTTGCGCCACAGGGCGCGGTCGGGGCGGTACCGGATGTCGCGATAGTCGTCGTAGCTCAGGGCCTTGAGGGCCTTCGGCAGGGTCGCGCCCGGCTTCTGGTAGGCGGACGCCGCGAGCTTCTCCGCCCGCCGGGAGACGTCGTCGAGGCTGAAGCCGTGCGCGTCCGTCGCGATCAGCACGGCCGACGCCAGCACGATCATCGCCAGCCGCGCGCGCGCGCGCCCC
>DASURJ010001121.1:0-9267 GCA_036280115.1 Gemmatimonadaceae bacterium | reverse complement strand
CTCGTCAGGTCGATGCGACCGCCGAGTTCGGGCGATGGCGCGACGCCTATCAGGCGCGCGTCGACGCCGCGTTCGACGCTCTCCTCGGCCCCGGTCTCGACGCGCAGCACGACCGGGCGGTGGCGCGCGATCTCCTCGCGCTCGCGCCCCCCGGGATCGACGAGCTCTACGCCCTCGTCTGGCTCGGCGACATGATCGACGAGGGCACGTTCGATCGACTCGTGGTCGACCCGGCCCCGACCGGGCACCTCATCAGATTGCTCGAGATGCCGGGGCTCGCGCTCGATTGGTCTCACCGGCTGTTACGCCTGATGCTCAAGTACCGCGAGCTCGCCGGGGGTGGAGAGACGTCAGCAGAACTGCTGACGTTCGCGCGCCGCACGCGGTCGGTGCGCGAGTTGCTCCACGACCCGGCTCGCGCTGGCGTCCTTGTGGTCGCCCTCGACGAGCCCATCGTCCGGCGCGAGTCGGTTCGCGTGGTGGACCGCGTGCGTGCGCTCGGCAACCACGTACCGGCCGTCGTGTGGAATCGCGCCGTGAGCGCGCCGCAGCCCCTTCCAGTGGCGGGACCACTCGGGCAGTTTGTTGCGCCCGACGTCGTGCCGCCACCCGTGGGCCCGGCACGCCTCCTGGAATGGCTCGATGGCTGGAGAACGCTCCCGCGCGATGTCTGACCTCGTATACGCCTACGCCGTCGTACCTCGTGATGCCGATCTCGGCGGCGCCCCGGCGGGGGTGGACGAAGCGCGGCTTTCGCTCGTCCCGGAGGGCGAGCTGGCCGCGGTCGTCAGCCGCGTGAGCGCGTCGTATAGCGAAGGAGTGGACGATCGGCTCGCGGACGTGGCGTGGCTTGGCCCACGCGCGACTGCGCACGACGGCGTGCTCACATGGGCGAGCGACAACGGTCCCCTGGTTCCGCTCCCGCTCCTCTCGCTCTTCCGCTCGGAGGACGCGGTGCGCGGTATGCTTCGTGAACGTGGCGCCGAGCTTCGCGCCCTGTTGGCGCAGGTCGGGCGCGGGCGTGAATACGGCGTTCGCGTGTTCCGCGTAGACACCGAGCTTCGCGGCGTGCTCGCGGATTACAGTCCCGTCATCGCGGAGCTGGCACGGCAGGTCAGCGAGGCTTCGGCGCCGGGCCAGGGTTACCTGCTCGCCCGGAAGCTGGAAGCGGCCACGAAGGAGGAGATTGGAACCGTGTCGCGAGCCGTGGGTGCCCGGGCGTTCGAGCGACTCGCGCCGTGTGCGCTCGAGTCGGTGGAGGACCCCTTGCCATCGCCGGCCGGCATGCAGACGGGAGTGGCGGTACTGAACGCGTCGTTCCTTGTCGCGCACGATCGCATCGACAGCTTCCGCGCTGCCGTCACGGAGCTCGTTCGGGAGTACGATGGGCGTGGCTTTCGCGTCGAGTTCACGGGGCCGTGGCCTCCGTACCACTTCGCGAGGAGTGGTGCGGGGCCCCGACGGGAGCGGCCGTGAGAGATTCGATGATCGATAACGCCCCGGTGGAACTCTCGGATCTCATCAACCGCGTTCTGGACAAGGGTGCCGTAATCGCGGGGAGCGTGACCATCTCGGTCGCGGATATCGATCTCATTCAGCTCGATCTGACCGTCGTGCTCACCGCTGTGGAGACGGCGCGTGCGCGCGAGCGGAAGGCGGCATTGGACGAACCGGGCGAGTGAGGTTGACTGGATCGATGCCGACGTATCTGTACTGTATTCGCAGCGACCCGCAGGCAGTGCCGCCGGACCTCACAGGGGTGGATGGCGCCGAGGTGCGGTCGCTCTCCGCGACAGGGCTCACGGCGTGGGTGAGCGATGTGGACGAAGTCCCCGTCTCCTCGACGCTGGCGCGGGTGAAGGCCCACGACGCCGTGTGTGCGGCCGCCATGGGGTCCGGCGAGACGCCGTTGCCAATCCGTTTTGGGCAGACGTTCACCGATGACGCGGCTGCCGCGACCGCCATCGCGGGGCGGCGTCCGACGCTCCGCGAGCGTCTGGCACGAGTTGCCGGGTGCGTCGAGGTGCGAGTGGTCGTCTCGCGCGGGCGTGAAGCGCAGGAGCCGGCGACGCCAATGTCTGGGGTGGCGCCCGTTGCCGCCGATGACCGGCCAGCGGCGCGGCGCGGGACGGAGTTCCTTCGGCGGCTCGCTCGCGAGGGGCGCGCCGACCTGGCGCGTGAGGTCGCGTGCGAGGAGCTCCGGCACGCCGTGCGCGAGGCGGCGAGGCCGTTCATCGTCGAGCACCAGCGATGCGAGGCCGCGCGGGGAGTAGCGTTCTTTCCGCTGCTCGTGCGGCGATCCGAGCTCGAGGCCTCACAGGCTGTCATCGCGGCGTGTCTGGCGGCTGTCGGTGGAGAGGCGTCGCTCCTGGGACCTTTTCCTCCCTATTCGTTTTCCGGCGATGCCTGACGACGCGTCCGTACCGGCGAGCGGTGCACCCGGCGACGACGTTCGGCGGGCGCTCGAGGCGAATCTCGTGGAGATCGCGCGGGCGTTGCCAGATCGAATCAACGCGGATCCCGAGCGAGTGGAGCAGGGACTCGCTCGGCTCGTCTTGACCCTGATTGAAGTGGTGCGTAAGGTCTTGGAGCATCAGGCCGTCAGGCGAATGGACGGCGGCGGCTTGAGCGATGAGGAGATCGAGCGGCTGGGGCTCGCGCTGCTCAAGCTCGACGAACGCATGGGGCAGTTGAAGGAGGTCTTCGGGCTGTCTGACGAAGACCTGCAGATCGATTTGGGCCCGTTAGGTCGCTTACGCTAACCACGGCTCCCGGAATGGCCGTCGGAGTGTTCCTGCTTGGCCGATCTCGTTACACCGTCGCGTAGTCATGGGCTGGTCGAGATTCTCGACCGCGTGTTGGACAAAGGGTTGGTGATCGCCGGTGACATCAAGATCAATCTCGCGAACGTCGAACTGCTCACGATCCAGGTGCGGCTGCTCGTGTGCTCGATCGACAAGGCGGAGCAGATCGGGTTGAACTGGTGGCGTCACGACCCCCGCTTGACGTCTGCACCGTCGAGCCCGCTTCTTGCGGGCGAGATTGAGCGGCGGCTCGAGCGCATCGAGCGCGGGCTGGAGCAGCTCACCGCCGAGTCTCACCGATCGACACGCCGTAAGCGGTAAGACCTTCTCACCTGCGGAGTCGTGCGCTAATGGCCGTAGAACGCTCCCCGAGCGGGAGTTCCCTCATCGATGTCCTGGATCGCGTCCTCGACAAGGGAATCGTCATCGACGCGTGGGTTCGCGTCTCACTCGTCGGTATTGACCTCGTTACGGTCGAAGCGCGCGTCGTCGTCGCGTCGATCGATACCTACCTGAAGTACTCGGAGGCGGTGGGCATCACCGCGCCTGTATCGCGACCGCGCGAGCTCGTCGCCGACAGCGAGTCGGAGCTGGAGCGAGTGATGCGCGAAAATGCGGAGCTGCGGCGGCGTCTTGACCAAGCCGGCCCGTGACCTGACACGCGCGGCGTCGGTCCCGCGCGGCGTACCGGATCTCGACGAGCTCCTCGTCACACTCGCCGAGGCGCCCGATCTCGCGTCGTCGGCCGCGTTTCTGTTGTCGCGATTCGGGGAGATCTCCGGCTCGAGTCGTGGTTTCGTCCGCCTGCTCGACCCGGCGATGGAGTCGCTCGGCGTCGTCGCGATGGTGGGGTTCGACGGGCGTGGCATGCCGACGTTGTCGGTGAGCGACCTGTCGCACCCGATCGTGGTTTCGGCGCTGTCGCTGCACCCGATCGTCGCGGGTCCGCACTCGGTGCGCGATGGCCGCCTGGCGTTTCGGCACTGGACCGCATTGCCGCTCCCGCGGGGGGACGACCGAACCGGCCCGCCGGTCCTGCCGCTCTCGCGCGCGGTGGACCTGCTGGCGCCGCTCGGACTCACGTTCGGGGAACGCCCCACGCGCCGGACGGAGTGGTTCGGGCAGGCACCCGCCGGGGTGGCCGTGCTCGAGGGGGATGCGGACCCGGAGGTCCTGGCCTCGCTGGCGCGCATGGCCATGTTCGCGGGACCGATCCTCGCGCGAATGGGAATGGCGACGGCCGTCCGCCAGACCGCGGACCGGGCGACGAAGGAGCGCGACCGCCTAACGAGCATCATCGACTCGCTGCCGGACCCCATCGTCATCACGAACGCGGGGAACGACATCATCGTGCAGAACGCGCGCGCCGAGCGACTGCTCAACACGCGCGAGTCGGACTCGGAGGGGCGCCGCCGCGCGGTGGAGGTGAACAACCTCCTGTTCACGTCGTACCTCGCGCGCGCGGTGATGACCGGCGGGCTCCAGAGCGGGCCGCGCGAGCTGAACCTCGTCGACCCGGGTGAGGGCACGGACCTGCTGTTCGAGGTCCTCGCGCATCCGCTCGGGGGTGAGGCGCAGGGCGCGGGCGCCGTGCTGTCCGTGCTGCGCGACGTGACCGACCTGCGTCGCGCCGGCCACGAGCTCGAGCGCCAGATGCAGCGCGTACGGCTCGCGGAGTTCGAGGCCACGCGCGAGCGCGACCGCCTGAACCTGATCCTGGAGAACGTCGCCGACCCCATCCTCGTCACCGACGACCAGTCGAACATCATCATGATGAACGAGGAGGCGGAGCGGCTGTTTCAGGTGCGCGAGGGCGGGAAACGGAACTACGGCGCCATCCAGGCCATTCGCGGGAACGACACGAAGTTCACGTCCTTCATCTCGGAGTTCACGTTAGGCACGGCCATCTCGCGCCGGTCGCGCATGACGCTCACCGACCCGTCCAGCGGGCGCGAGCTCCCGGTGGAGGTGGTGTCGGGCAAGATCATCAACGAGCACGGCGAGCCGAGCGTCATCGTGTCGGTCGTCCACGACCTGACGAAGCAGGTCGAGAACGAGCGGCTCTACGAGGAGCTCAAGAAGTTCTCCGCGCAGCTCGAGGAGCGCATCCGCGCCGCCACGGCGGACCTCGAGGCGCAGAATCTCAAGCTGCAGTGGCAGTCGCAGGAGCTCGCGCGGGCGAACCGACTCAAGTCCGAGTTCCTCGCGAGCATGTCGCACGAGCTGCGCACGCCGCTCAACGCCGTGCTCGGCCACACGTCGCTGCTCCTCGACCGCCTGTTCGGCGACGTCACCACTCAGCAGGTCGACAGCCTGGAGCGGATCCGCGCTGCCGGCCAGCACCTGCAGGCCCTCATCGACGACATCCTGGACCTCGCGAAGATCGAAGCCGGTAAGATGCCGCTCCATCTCGAGGACATCCCGCTGGTGGACGTCGTGACCGAGGTGGCGCAGCAACTGGAGCCCATGGTCCGGAAGAAACGACTGGAGGCGACGTATCAGGTGGATGACGACCGCCTGGCCGTCTACACCGACCGCACGAAGCTCAAGCAGATTCTGCTCAACCTCCTGTCGAACGCCATCAAGTTCACCCACACGGGCTGGGTGCGGCTGAACGCGAGCCGCACGGGGGACCACGTGTGCATCGCGGTGAGCGACAGCGGGATCGGGATCAAGGGCGAACACCTCGGCGCGATCTGGGAGGACTTCCGTCAGATCGATCAGTCGCGCACGCGCGAGTTCGGCGGCACGGGGCTCGGGCTCAGCATCACGCGAAAGCTGCTCGAGCGGCTCGGCGGGAGTGTGGAGGTGGCGAGCAGCTACGGCGTCGGCACGACGTTCACGGTGTGGCTGCCGGTCCGTTTCGCGGCTCCGAACGAATCGGGCCTGGCGGAGCCCTCTGGACCCGCCGTGGGACGGTAGAGTGGCTCGTTAGGTTCTCCGAGCACTCTTCCGGTCCTCGAGCATCGCGACCGGTCCTCCGAGCTTCATCGCGCTAGGTCGGCATCGCGACCGGTCCAGGTGCGGAAAAGCAGGAGGGGGATGGACAGGATGGACAGGATGGACAGGATGGGCAGGATGACGAAGATGTCCCGTGCGGCAGCCACGTTGGTCTCTCGAGCGGCCTGAAAGGAGAGGAGGAACGGCCGCCCGGGACGCCACGGTCGCTGCGAGCAGTTCATCCTGCAGCAACCAGTTCCAGCTAACAGCTACCAGCTAACAGCTAACCAGCGCTGGTTGCCGAGAGAAAGAGCTTGACACGGCACCGCTCCGCATCTCACTCTATACAGAACCTGTAAGGAGTGATCGGATGCCAGAGCCGCTCGCCGTGCTCCGCGGGACACTCGACGTCCTCGTCCTCAAGGCGCTCACCTGGGGCCCGATGCACGGCTTCGAGATCACGGCCTGGATCGAGGCGCGCGCCACCGGCCACCTCGACGTCGTGGACAGCGCGCTCTACCAGTCGTTGTATCGCCTCGAGGGGCGGCGCGCGATCACGGCCACGTGGGGCGTCACCGAGAACAACCGGAAGGCGCGCTACTATAGTATCACCCCTGCCGGACGCGCCGAGCTGCGCAACGAGACCGCCCGCTGGCTCCGCTACGCCGAGACCGTCACCGGCATTCTCAGCACGCCGCAGCCGGCCTAACGGGTCCCGGGCAATGCTGCCGCCGCGGATCCGCCGCGCACTGAGTATTCCCATCGCTCCGCGCCGCCGCGTCGAAGCGGAAACCGACGACGAGATCCGGTTTCACCTCGCCATGCGGGTCGACGCGCTCGTCGCGCAGGGAATGAGCCGTGACGCCGCGGAGGCGGAGGCGCTCAGGCGCTTCGGCGTACTCGCTGAAGTCCGCCCCCAACTGCTCGCGGCGGCCAGACACCGCCAGGAGACGCTATCCATGCTCGAGCGCTTCGATGCGCTGCGCGATGACCTGCGCTACGCCTTACGTCAACTTCGCCGCTCTCCCGGATTCAGTGCCGCGCTCGCGCTCACCTTCGCGCTCGGCATCGGGGCGAACGCGACCATGTTCGAGATCGTCGATCGTCTCCTGTTCCGGCCGCCCGCGTTCCTGAAGGACGCGGACCGCGTCGGCCGAATCTATCTGCGCCGGCCGAACGTCGATGGCACCGAGCGTATCGACAACAACATCAGCTATCTGCGCTACGCCGAGCTTCGAGAGCATACGCGCGCGTTCGACGGCGCTGCCGCCATCTTCCAGGACGAGCGTGTCGTCGGCACAGGGACCGACGCACGGATGCACCGCATCGGGCTCGTGAGCGCGAGCTTCTGGCCCATGTTCGATGCCCCACCCGTCATCGGCAGGTACTTCAGCGCGGACGAGGATCGAACACCCAGAGGTACGGCGGTCGCAGTCCTCGGGTACGGGTTCTGGATGTCGCGGTTTGGCGGCGAGCGAGACGTACTCGGCAAGCCGCTGCGGATTGGAGGCAAACAGTACACGATCATTGGCGTCGCCCCGAAAGGGTTTCACGGCGTCTGGTCCACGACCATGGTCGCGTACCTGCCCATTACCGCCGCCGCATTCGAGCTGTTCGGCAACGAGCGCTACTACATGGAGCACAACGCGTCGTGGCTCGAGATGATGGCGCACCTTCGGCCCGGTGTGACCCCGGAGGTCGCCAACACGGAGCTCACGCGAGTCTACCGCCAGAGCCAGACCCAGGCGGCCGACGCGGCGCAGCAGACCATCCGGCCGGAGAACCTGGCACGGATCAGTGGCGAGTTCGCGCCACTGCTGTTCGATCGCGGCCCGAAGGCGAGCAACAGCTCGAAGGTCGCGGTCTGGCTCGCGGGAGTGGCGGCGATCGTGCTGCTCATCGCCTGCGCGAACGTCGCGAACCTGCTCATTGCCCGCGGTATCCGCCGCCGTCGCGAGATCGCCGTTCGTGTAGCGTTAGGCGTCGGTCGCGGCCGTCTGGTCGCCCAGCTTCTCACCGAGAGCGTGGTCATCGCGGTGTTGGGCGGCGCACTTGGACTCGCGCTCGCGCACTGGGGCGGAGGCGTGCTTCGCCGACTTCTCCTTCCGGACGTGGACTGGAGCCTCGTGCCGGTGTTCGACGGCAGGGTCCTGCTATTCACCGGCCTGGCGGCCGTTGTGACGGGGCTGTTGACGGGACTCGCTCCCGCCCTGCACGCGTTGCGGGCCGACGTGAACGGCGCGCTCAAAGCCGGCGAGCGGGAAGGGGGCGGTCAGCGAGCGCGTCTCCGTACCGGCCTGCTGTTGGGCCAGGCGGCATTGTCCGTCGTCCTGCTCGTGGGCGCCGCGCTCTTCGTGCGGAGTCTCAGGAACGTTCAGACGATGGACCTCGGCTGGGAACCGGATCGCCTGCTGCACGTGCGCCTCGATCTTCAGGGGATCGATTTGACGCGCGATCAGCGGGGTGCGCTCGACGCTCGGGTGCTCCAACGCGTCCGTGAGCTTCCGGGCGTCGCGAGCGCGGCCACGGCCTTCAGCATTCCGTTCTACACGACGTGGACGGAGGACGTCTCTGTTGCCGGCATGGACTCGTCGCTCCGTCTCAAGACGTATGTCTTCAACCTGGTGAGCGACGATTACTTCGAGACGATGGGGACGCGGATCCTGCGCGGTCGCGCTGTCGGCGCTTCGGATCCCGCGGCCGGCCCGCTCGCCGTCGTCGTGAGTGAGTCGATGGGGACGCTCCTCTGGAAGGGTCGCGATCCCATCGGCCAGTGCGTGCGACTCGGCGCCGATACGACGCCCTGCCGCGAGGTTGTCGGCATTGCCGAGGACATGGTGTTCGGCGACCTGAAGAACGATGAGTCGTTGCAGGTCTACGTGCCGGTGACGCAGTATCGCGTGCCACCGGGACGGTTTCTGACCCAGTTTCTGATTCGAACCGCGACCGACGCCCGCCCGCTCGCCGAGCCGATTCGCCGGGAAGTTCAACTGCTGTTGCCGGGAACCGGCTACGCGAACATCAGGACGATCGCGAGCGTCCTCGATCCGGTGACTCGGCAATGGCGCCTTGGCGCCACAATGTTCGCGATCTTCGGGGTGCTCGCCCTCGTGCTCGCGGCGGTGGGGCTCTACGGCGTGATCGCGTATGACATCGCGCAGCGCATGCGCGAGATGGGCGTTCGCGTGGCGCTGGGTGCTCAGTCGGGAGACATTCAGCGCCTGGTGCTGTGGCAGGGGCTGCGTGTCGCGGCGGCCGGAGCGGCGCTAGGCGCGGTGCTGGCGCTCGTCGCGGCGCGGTACGTGGAGTCGCTGCTGTTCGACACGCCAGCGCGTGATCCGCTCGCCTTCGCGTCGGCAACGGGGACGATACTCGCGGTCGCTGTTCTCGCGGCGCTCCTCCCGGCTCGCCGGGCCACCCGAGTCGATCCCGTTACCGCCCTCCGCGCAGAATAACGATACGTTGGGGGTCAGAGTCCTAACGCATCGTTCGAACGCGCTGCGTTCGAACGATGCGTTAGGAC
>DASURJ010001120.1:0-3942 GCA_036280115.1 Gemmatimonadaceae bacterium | reverse complement strand
TCCTATCGGCAACTCGCCGAAAAACTCTCTGGAGCTTGCCCGTCGCGGCGCCTACCGTGCTCCCAATGACGGCAGAAAAAGTAGCGATGGTGACCGCGGGTGGAAGCGGCATGGGCGCGGCCGCGGCGCGCCGGCTCGCGGCCGACGGATTCAAGGTCGCGATCCTGTCCTCCTCCGGCAAGGGCGAAGCACTGGCCAACGAGCTCGGCGGCTTCGGCGTCACCGGTTCCAACCGGTCGAACGACGATCTCAAGCGCCTGGTCGACGGGACGCTCGAGCGCTGGGGACGCATCGACGCGCTCGTCAACAGCGGCGCGCACGGCCCGCGCGCGCCGATCCTCGAGCTCACCGACGAGCAGTGGAGCGACGGCATGGCGACCTACTTCCTCAACGTCGTCCGCCCGGTGCGGCTCGTCGCCCCGGTGATGCAGCGGCAGCGCGCCGGAGCGATCGTGAACATCTCCTCCGCCTGGGTCGACGAGCCGACCGACATGTTCCCCACGTCGGCCGTCTTCCGCGCCGGCCTGGCCGCCTACACGAAGATCTTCGCCAACACCTACGCGGCCGACAACGTGCGCATGAACAACGTGCTCCCGGGCTGGATCGACAGCCTTCCCGCGACCGAGGAGCGCGTCGCCAGCGTGCCCATGAAGCGCTACGGCACCAGCGAGGAAGTCGCCGCGGCGATCGCCTTCCTCGCCTCGCCGGAGTCCTCCTACATCACCGGGCAGAACCTCCGCGTCGACGGTGGCGTGATCCGCGCGCTCTGACGCCTATGGGGCGGTGGTCGACAGCGTGAACGTGATCGTTGCGGAATAGGTGCCGGTGCGCAGCGGCTGCGGAACCGTTCCTGCCACCTTGTCGCTGGAACTCGGCGGCCGTGTAACGATCGGCACGTTCACGCCCGGCCTGGATCGCGTGTACGCGTTCACGTTGATGGAGCCGCTGGAGCTGACCGGCGTGCCGCGCAGCTGGTCCGGCCCGGTGTCCAACGACATGGCGCCGGCGCGTCCCGGGACGAACGGCCCGGTGAACGTGCTCACGATCGTCGAGATGTCGACCGGGTCCGTGAACGTCGGCGACGTGCAGAACTGACTCGAGGAGTTGTTCTCCGCGATCGCCGGGGGCGGGATGGTGAGGATCGTGATCGACCGGAGATTGATCGCGGCGGTGTGGAAGTCGAGGATCGCGCGGTTCGCCCAGTCCTCGTACTCGGCCGCGTCGACGTGGCCGTCGCCATTCGTGTCGGCGCTGGACGCCGACGCCTGCGTCTGATCGCAGGCCGTGGACGCGTAGCCGCGGTGGCCGACGCCAGGCAGCGGCGTCTCCCAGCACGCCTTGGGGGTCGCCTAGCCCGCCCGTCCAGGCACGGGAACACGGTCGCGCCAGCCCGGCCGTTGACGTAGTCGCGACGGACCTCGTCCTGGGTGTTGCCGGTGTGGTACGGAGCGGCGACGATGAAACCCTCGGCGGCGATCCGCTCGAGCGTGTAGGCGAAGTCAACGGGGTCGTTCGTGGCCCCGTGCGAGAACACGATCACCGGGAACGCGCCACGCTCGGATCGATCGCGGCGTTCTCGCGCGCGAGCTCGCTGTCGAGCTTCCACGACAGTGGAAGAAACGGCGCCGGCAGCGGAGCGCCTTAGAGCTGCGACGTGTACTCGGTGCTCGGCGGGCCAGGAGGCCGAGCCGGGTCGACGGGATACCAGAGGTGGACACCGACCTGGCGGTTCTCGGCTGTGCACGACTGTGACGTGTCGAAGCACAGCTCGGTGCCGGGGACCACGGTTGTCTCGATCGGGTGCCCGACAGCGCGTGGTCCTGAGCGCTCGCGGGCGCCGCGCCAAACAAGAGCCCGGCCACAGCGGTGGTGATCGCCCGACGCACGGCAGCCCTTTCCTCCGGGGTCCAGGAGGCATACGCCGACCATTCCGGTCAGCGCCACGCGGCGCGCCCACGATGAACACCCTGAGCTGCGGTCAGGGGCGACGTTTGCCGTCGGCGCCGATCACCCACCACAGGCCGCCGTGCAGGTGCACGTTGTGGCAGCGGACCTCGCCGCGGCCCTCATGCGCGTAGTAGTAGAGCGGGCGGCCACGGTAGGTGACCTGGCGACGGCTCCCGCGGCGGATCGTGCCGAGCAACGACTTGCGCACGCCCTTGCCGGCGACCGGCTTGCCGGTGGTGTAGACCGGCGGCCACGCTCTGGCGCACTCGCCGTGGCAGCGGGAGCGCTGGAAGCGGTCGCGCTGGAAGACGTAGATCGCCTGGCGCTTCGGCCCCCACAGCATCGGGCCGAACTCGGAGTTGGAGACGCTGATCCGCGTTCCCGCAGCGGACGCGGCGGCGGGAACGGCGAGCAGCGCGGCAATCAGGGCGAACGTGCCGAGCAGAGTCCTCATAAGGCGTTGGCCGCCTCCACGGCCTGGCTGGTGTCGAAGGCGCCGAGCCAGCGTCCGCGCTCTCTCCCCTCGGTGTCGAGCAGGATCGCGCCGGGCTGGCCGGGGATGCGGTAGTGCTCCCAGACCTGCATCGACTCGTCGAACAGGAGCATGGGCGACGTAAGCCCGTGCCGAGCGACGAACTCGGGGGCGTTGGCGATCTTGTCGCGGCCGCCGATCGCGACCACCTGGAGGGTGTCGCCCGCGTCGTCGGCGAGCCGCTGGATCTTCGGCGCTTCGCCGTTGCAGACCGGGCACCACGGCGCCCAGAACCACAACAGCGTCGGCTTGTCGCTCGACGCAAGCTGCGCCATCTCGTATTCACCGTTGTCATCCAGGCGCGTGACGGTGAGCGCAGGAACCGAAGTCTCCTCAGGATCCCCGCCGGGCACCGTGAGCACCAGCGCCAGGACCACCACGGCGACGAACAGCAACGCGGCCGCAAGTCGCTTCACGCCACCACCGTAGTAGCGACGGGATTACGGTTCTCTGAACGTGCTAGGACTCGGGGCAGCGCACGAGCCTGGACACGCCTGGGCGCAGGCAGCGAGACCGGGGCTTGAGGTCGCCCTTGCGCATGTTGAGTTGCAGGTACCGACCGATCGTTCCGGGGCGCGTGACACGGATGACGAAGCTCGCGCCGTTGCGCAGTCGCGCGCGTCTGACCTGGCGCCGCAGCGAGAGCGACGCGGCGTTCTTGCGCACGCGCACCCTGCGTGACTTGAACGGGCACCCGCGGCCCTTGCACGACATCGTCACCACGTCGCCCACGCTCGCGGGCGCGACCCGCAGGCGTGTGAAGAAGATCGCGCCCGAGCGCGTATCGTCGTACGCGTAGCCGATCCTGCGGTTGAGCAGCGGGTAGTCGGCATCGGCGCCCGAGCAGTCCTGGTCGATCCCATCCTGCGGCACATCGGCAACCCCGGGGCGGATGTTGGGGTTGTCGTCTCGGCAGTCGAGCGGGACGAGCGCGCCGTCGTCGTCGCCGTCGAGGTCCGGCGGGGGTGGCGGAGGCGGCGGAGCCGGGTCCGGCGTTGCGTTGATCAGCACGCTCACGGTGTTCGAGAGGTAGTTCGCGGCCGCGATGTCGGGCTTTCCGTCCGTGTTGAAGTCGGCGATTGCGATCTCGGTGGCACTCTGATTGGTGACGATCGGTGAGCTCGGATCGTTCGCGAAGCCGGCGGCCGTTCTCAGCAGGACGCTGATCGAGGCCCCGCCCTGGTTGGCGACCGCGAGGTCGGGCCGGCCGTCTCGATTGAAGTCCCCCGAGGCGACGCCGACCGGCGTCCCGCCAACGTTGAACGGCGACCCGTCCATCGAGACGAATCCGCCGCCCGGTTGGCCGAGCAGCACGGCCACCCGGTTGATCGCAGGCAGCGCGACCGCGATATCCGGCCGGCCGTCGGCGTTGAAGTCCGCGCTCGCCAGTCCGAGCGTGCGCGTACCGATCGAGAGCGGGAACCCGGTCTGCTGCACGAAGCTGCCGTTCGCTTGCTGGACCC
>DASURJ010001119.1:0-7818 GCA_036280115.1 Gemmatimonadaceae bacterium | reverse complement strand
ATACCGAGCTCGCGCACCGACGCGAGCACCTGCGCGGCGAACGCCTCGTTGAACTCGATGAGGTCGATGTCGGCGAGCGACATTCCGGCCAGCTTGAGCGCCTTCGGTACGGCCTTGATCGGACCGATCCCCATCACGTCGGGCTCGACGCCGGCCGCGGCGAACGTCACGAACCGTGCGAGCGGTTTCAGGCCTAACGACTCCGCCCGGTCTCTTCGCATGAGGACGAGTGCCGCGGCGCCATCCGAGTAGGGGCTCGCGTTGCCCGCGGTCACCGTGCCTCCCGCCTTGAACGCCGGCTGCAGCTTGGCGAGCTTCTCGGCCGTCGTGTCCGCGCGCACCAGCTCATCGCGCGCGAACGTGATGCGCTCCGCCCCGTTCCCGGTGGTCCGCTCCGCTTCGATCGGGACGATCTGATCGGCGAACCGGTCCGCCTGCCAGGCACGCGCCGCCTTCTCGTGACTGCACAGCGCCCACGCATCCTGATCGGCGCGGCTCACGCCCCAGCGCTCGGCGACACGTTCGGCGGTGAAGCCCATGCCGATGTACGACTCGGTGAGCTCGGGATGGAGGCGCGTGTGATAGCCGGACATGGGAACCTGGCTCATCATCTCGACGCCGCCCGCGATCACCGTCTCCGCCATGCCGCTCATGATGGCCTGCGCGCCCATCGCGACCGTTTGCAGCCCCGAGGAGCAGAAACGGTTCACCGTGGTCGCCGGAACCTCGACGGGGAACCCCGCGCGCAGCACTGACAGCCGAGCGACGTTCAGTCCCTGCGACGCCTCGGGCATGGCGCAGCCCCAAACGACATCGTCAACGTCGCCGGGCGAGATGCCTGCGCGCGCGGTCGCCTCTTTCAGCACGGCAGCCGAGAGGTCGACGGGATGCACGTTCGCGAGCGAGCCGTCCTTCTTACCGCGGCCGACAGCAGTCCGAACGGCCGAAACAATCACGGCATCGTGGGAAGACATGAGAACTCCGGAGTGTGTAGCTACGGAAAGATAATGGGGAAGCCATCAGCCATCAGCTAACAGCTATCAGCAAAGCGAGAACCCTCGGGATGCCTCTATGCGACCGAGGGGCGTCCTGAGGGTTCGTCTTGCTGATGGCTGATGGCTGATGGCTTAGTTCCTCAACGGCTTCCCCGTCTTGAGGGTATACTCGATCCTCTGCTGCGTTTCCTGCGTGCCGAGCAGCGACAGGAACGCTTCGCGCTCGAGCTCGAGGATGTCATTCTCGGAGACGTCGCGCGGCGGGCCGTCGCCGCCGGCGAGGACGCGAGCGAGTGCGTGGCCAATGAGCACGTCGTGGTCGGTCGCCTGGCCGGCCTCGCGCATCGCCCACACCGCGTACGCGAGGTTTCCAATCGCCTCACGCCCGAGCGCACGAATCCGGCGGGGGGGCGGCGGTGTGTAGTCGCGCGCCAGCTCGAGCACGCGTGCCTTCGCGTCGCCGAGCAGATGATCGCGGTTCATCGATACGCGATCGCCGTCGCGGAGGAACCCCAACCTCCGCGCGTCGAGCGCGCTGGTACTCGTGGTGGCGGTCGCGATCACCTTGAAGGCGCGTCGGACCGCCTCGAACGGGTCGGACTCGTCGTACGTCGCGAGCTCCTCGGCGAAGCGGAACAACAGCTCCTTCGTGCCGCCGCCCGCGGGAATGAGCCCCACGCCCACCTCGACGAGCCCTACGTACAGCTCGGCGTGCGCCTGCACGCGTGACGCGTGGAGCGTGAGCTCGGCGCCGCCACCGAGGGTGAGCCCGAAGGGCGCGACCACGACGGGGTAGGGCGTGCGGCGCAGCGACGTGACGAGGCGCTGAAAGTGCGCGACCCCGTCCTCGAGCGCCTTCCACTCCCCGGCGGCGATCCGTCGCATCACGAGCGAAAGATCCGCTCCCGCCGTGAACGTCCGAGGATCGTCGTTGCCGATGATGACGCCGGTGTGCTTACCGCGGTCAGCGCGGTCGAGCGCCGCCTCGAGCGTGCGCAACACTCCTTCGCCGAGCGAATTCATCTTGCTCCGGAACTCGACGAGCAGGACACCGTCCCCGACGTCGTAGATCGCGGCATCGGGCGTCGCCTCCATTACGCGATTGCGAAGCCGTAACGCATCGAGGCTGAGATGGCCGGCCATCTCGTCCACCGGCGAATACTGGCCGGAGAACGTGAGATACCGCTCGCCGTTTCCTGGACGCCGGTAGAAGCTTTCCTGCGCCGTCCTGAGCAGGGGCGGCTCGTCGAGGCCCAGGACGCCGAACCCGCCGCGCATGAACTCGAGGCCCATCGCGTCCATCTGCTTGAATGGGCCGCGGTCCCACGCGTACCCCCATTCCATCGCGCGATCCACGGCCACGATATCCGGGGCGATGTCCGGTGTTCGCGTTAGGGTGTAGTGGCTTTCGAACAGGAGCAGCTTCCTGAGGAATTCCGCGTGGCGCCCCCCGGCCGTCGTGAGCGCATGGAGGCGATCCTCGAGCGGCATGGGCTGCAGGTACTCGAGCTCCCTGAGCTGAGGCTTCGACGCGGGTGTGTAGTCGCCCGTCTTCCAGTTCAGCGTCTGAATGTCCTTGCCGACCTTCCGGTAGAAGCCCGCACCGGACTTCTCCCCCAGCCGGTTTTCGGTAACGAGGCGTCGCACCCACGCGGGGAGGGTGAACTCCTCACCCGTCGTTGCCGACAGCCCGCTCGCGACGTGACTCAGGACATCGATACCGGAGATGTCGCCAGTACGAAACGTCGCTGACCTGGCGCGCCCGATGAGCGGCCCGGTGAGCGCATCGACCTCATCGATGGTGAGATCGAACTCCTCCATGAGCCGAATGGCCCGGAGGAACCCGTGGATGCCGAGTCGATTGGCGATGAAGCCGGGCACGTCCCGCGCGATCACGATTCCCTTGCCGAGCAGTCGCTCGCCGAAGGCGCGGATAGCTGCAACGACGTCGGGAGTAGTTCGCTCGGTCGGGATCAGCTCGAGCAGGTGCAGGTAGCGCGGCGGATTGAAGAAGTGTGTGCCGAGGAACCGAGCGCGGAACGCGTCGGAGCGCGTTTCGACGAGCGAGCGGACCGGGATAGCCGACGTATTCGTCGAGACGATCGCGGTCGGTTTCACGATGGACTCCAGCTGCTCGAAGAGCTGGCGCTTCGGGCCGGGTTGCTCGATGATCGCCTCGATGATCCAGTCGCACTCGGCGAGCGCACCGAGGTCGTCTGCCGTATTGCCCACGTCGATGAGCGCGGCGCGATCCGGCGACATGAACTGTGGCGGCCTGGCCTTCAGGGCGCGCTGAACGCCCGCGCGCGCCGCGGCGTCACGATCGGCGTCGCCTGGGACATCGAGCAGGGTTACGGGAAACCCCGCGGAAGCGGCAAGCGCAGCGATGCCACTTCCCATGGCGCCCGCACCAATCACTCCAACTCTGGCGATCCGCATGCGTTCTCCACTGCACGTAATCGTCGGAGCGCGCCGTGTCATCGCGGCTGGACGGGCGTCAGGCTCCGGCGTCGTTGGTTGTCGCGAGGCCGACAACGAGGGTGATGCCGCCCAAAAAGATCAGCGGGCACGCCGAGTGATGGAAGGTCGGCGGCGGGCATGATTTCCACCGTATCGCCCGCGACCTCGGCCTTGTGCGGTGGCGTACAGCCGGGGATACTGCGGCGGGTGCTCGGATCCCACAATCCTGACGTCATGCTCGCTTCAACGGCTGTTGTTCTCTCCCTCGCCGCGACGATGGGTGGCGTATCGGTGCCCCGGGACTCGATCATGGGGCCGGGCGTATCTCGAGCGCTCGCGACAGCTCGCGCCGCGCAGATACGCGACGTGCGGTACGCGCTTACCCTGGATGTCACACCGCTCGACTCGGCGATCGGCGAAGTGACGGCCACTTTCCGCCTCGCCCGCGCCGATGACGTGATCATGGACTTCCGCGGCCAGCGGCTGGCCCGTGTCTCCATCAACGGGAAAACCGTTTCGGCACCGGAGTACAACGGGGCACACATCCGCCTTCCCGCCGGGGCGTTGCGGGGCGGTGAGAACACGGTCCGCATCGAGTTCGTCGCGCGCATTGCCGCGGCGGGCGCGAGCATCATCCGCTACCGTGACGCGACAGATGGAGCGCAATACCTCTACACGTTGCTCGTGCCGGCCGACGCGAACCAGCTCTTTCCGTGCTTCGACCAGCCCGACCTGAAAGCGCGCGTGACGCTGGCGGTGAAGGCTCTCCCGGGTTGGCGCGTGGTCGCGAACAGCCCGGCCGCGTCGACCACGGTGTTCTCGCCGGCGTCCCCCGCGACGCATCGGTTCGTCGAGACGGAGCCAATCAGCACCTACCTCATTGCGTTCGCGGCGGGACCGTGGGCGACCGTGACCTCGAAGTCGAGCGAGCGGCCGATCACGATGTACGTGCGGGCATCCCGCGTGGTCGAGGCCGAGGCGGACTCCATCATCCTCGCGAACGACGTGGCCGCACGATGGCTCGAGGGCTACTTCGCGCGTCCGTACCCGTTCCGAAAGCTGGACCTGGTCCTCGCGCCCGCGTTCCCCTTTGGCGGGATGGAGCATCCGGGCGCGATCTTCTACAGCGAGGACCGCTTCATCTTCCGCGAGCGGCCGACGCTGACGCAGCGGCTCGGGCGCACCGCGACGATCTACCACGAGGTCGCCCATCAGTGGTTCGGCGACCTCGTGACGATGCGGTGGTTCGACGACCTGTGGCTCAAGGAAGGGTTCGCGACCTACATCGCCGCGAAGATGCAGGCGTCGCTCGACACGTCGTCGGGCGTGTGGAAGACGTTCTACCTGCGGAACAAGCCGGCGGCGTACGCCGTCGATGTCACGCGCGGGACCACGCCCGTGTGGCAGGAGCTCGCGAACCTCGACCAGGCAAAGAGCAACTATGGCGCGATCGTGTACAACAAGGCGCCGTCGGTGCTCAAGCAGCTCGACTACCTGGTTGGCGCCGACGCCTTTCGCCGTGGCGTACGCCGGTTTCTGCAGTCGCACGCGTACGGGAACGCGACGTGGCGTGATCTGCTCGCGGCGATCGGCGCGGAGAGTGGGCGACCGCTGGAGGACTGGGGACAGCACTACATCCTGCGGCCCGGCATTCCCGTCATCGACCAGGAATTGCGGACCACGGCGAGCGGGCAGCCCCAACTCGTGCTGCGCCAGCGCCGCGCACAGGAGCTCTCCGGCCCGGGCCCGTGGCCCATCCGGACCAACGTTGCGGTCGGTATCGATGCCGGCAAGATCGTTAGGCTCGCCGTGGCGCTCGAGTCGGACAGCACCGTCGTCACCCTTCCGCGAACGGCGGCCCGCCCCGCATTCGTGTACGCGAACGCGGACGACTTCGCATACGCCCTGGTGCTGCCTGACGAGCGAACGGTGAGGTGGCTCGAGCAGCACATCGGTGAGGTCGGCGACCCGTTCTTGCGTGCGATGATGTGGGGATCGCTCTGGGATCTCGTGCGCGAGGCGCGGCTCGACCCGGCGCGATACATCGCGATCGCCATGCGCGAGCTCCCGCGCGAGCGCGACGAGCAGATCGTCGCGGGCGTGTTGAGCCGTGTCGGGCGGGCAACCCTGGCGTACCTACCCCGCGCGCGCCGTGACTCGGTACTCGTGGCGCTCGAGCCGGCGCTACGGGCGGGAGCGGACGACGCCGCACGGCCGTACGGCTTCCGAAAGCCCTACCTGGACACGTACGTGCGCGTGGCCAGCACGCCCGCGGCGCTCGATCATCTCGATGCGCTCCTCGACAGCGCGCAGGCGGCCGGCGCGCCGCTTCGCGCCCCGACGCGATGGGCGATCATCACCGCGCTCCTGGAGCGGAGCGCTCCAACCGCGGACGCACGCTTCGCGAACGAAGTGCGGGCGGACTCCGGGTCCGAAGGGAAACGGCGCGCGTTCGTCGCCGGCGCAGCTCGCCCCGACGCCGCGACGAAACGCGAATACTTCACACGCTACTTCTCGGACAGCACGCTCAACGAGGACTGGGTGACCGCGAGCCTCGACCCGTTCAACTCCGTCCGGCATTCCGAGCTCTCACGCCCGTACCTCGTGCCCGCGCTCGACTCGCTGTCATGGATTCAGGCGAACCGGCGGATCTTCTTTCTCGGCGCCTGGCTCTCGTCGTTCCTCGAAGGGCAAACGAGCGTGGACGCCCTGCTTGCCGTCGAGCGATTCCTGAAGGACCATTCGGAGCTGCCCAAGGACCTTCGCGAGAAGATCCTGCAGGCCCAGGACGAGCTGACGCGAACGGTGCGGGTCCGAGGCGCGACCCCGCCCTAACGAGCGCTGTAGCTGTCGCGCCGCCAGCCGATCCGCCGGTCGGCGCGCAGCCGATCGGGCATCGGCAGCGGCCCCGCCGCGCCGTCCATGATGGACAACACGGCAATGTCCACAATGTCGCTTCGCACGTCAGCGAGGATCGCCATGGGCGCGACACGGCTGCCGTAGGCGGCGTGCACCCAGTTCGAGAGCACGATCACGAACACCTTCGATTCGGGGTCGATCCAGAGCGACGTGCCGGTGTAGCCCGTATGGCCGAACGCGCGAGGGCCCAGGTAGTGGCCGCAGCTTCCGCCGCCGCTGCACATGTCCCAGCCGAGTGCACGCGAGCCGCTCGTGCGCTCCGTGAAGCGCGCGACGGTGGTGTCGCTCACGATGCGAACGCCGTTGTACATGCCGCCGTTCAGCATCATCTGCGCGAAGACGGAGAGATCCGACGCGGTCGCGAAGAGCCCGGCGTGCCCCGACACGCCACCGAGCTTGAATGCATTCTCGTCGTGGACCTCGCCGCGCAGCGAGTAACCGCGGGGCGGGTTCTTCTCCGTTGGCGCGATGTGCGATCGCCGCTCGCGACCGGGAAGGAACAGCGTGTTCCGCAGGCCCAGCCGGCGATACACGGTTCGTGTCACGAACCGGTCGAGCCGCTCGTCCGCGATCTTCTCGATGACGAACCCGAGGACGTCGGCACCGACGTCGGAGTACTCCGTGCGCGTGCCCGGCGTGCTGACGAGCGGCGTCTCGAGCACCAGGCGTCGTGCCTCGCGGGCGTTGCGCGCCTTCCGGAGGTCACGCCCCGCCGGCAGACCGGACCGATGGGTGAGCAGGTCGCGCACGGTCACGCGCGCCTTGTCGCCCTTGCGAAACTCGGGAAGGTAGCGGCCAACCGGCGCGTCGAGTCGGAGTTTTCCCCGATCGTAGAGTACCATCGCCGCGGCGGTCGTCGCGACGACCTTCGTCAGCGACGCGACGTCGTACATCGTCGCGCGCGCGCTCACCGTCGGAAGACCAAAGCCCCATTCGGCGGAGCCGTACCCCTTCTCCCAGACGATCGCACCATTTCGCCCGACCACCACGGTGGCGCCGGGAAAGCCGCCGGCCGCGAGCCCCTGCTTCATCGCGTGGTCGATCAACGCGAGCCGGCCAGCGTCCATCCCGACATCTGCGGGAGGACGGTGACGCAGCACCGTGGTGTCGCCAAGCGTGAGAAGAGCGGCGAAGGCCGTGAGAAGCATCGATGTTCGAGACGATCGACCCGATCGGAACGTCGCAGGACGGTTGGGCGAGCGTACATGGCCGGGGTTGCCAGCATCACTCGCCCCTTATTCAATTGAGCCACCTGAACGCGGCATCCGCAATGCATTCACCCGAGATCCGCATCACGAACCCCGACTGGATACACGCGGCCGTGGCGTTCGACCGTCCGTACCCCGATGACGATTCCAGGGTTCGTCTCGCGATCGCGCTCGCGCGGGAGAACGTCGTCCGGGATACCGGTGGCCCGTTCGGCGCGGCGGTCTTCGAGGCAGAC